>NZ_DEZM01000192.1:30675-36565 GCF_002364825.1 Acinetobacter sp. UBA3132
AAGAAAAATCAATTCAGTAATTACAAATTTGGAGGGGAAGCGATGAAAGTAAGAATAATATTTACTCTCGCATTATTAGGCGGCATTTGCATGTTTACGACCGTCACTATGGCAGGTGAGGGTGGTTTGCATTTTGCAGAAAAAAATATTGCTAAGGCAGCAGAATATCTTGAGAAAAAGAAAGTAACGGTAGCAGATAGCGAAGTCTTACATGCCAAAACAGTCGAAGCTAAAACTCAAAAATAAATACTCAAGTTATCCAGAATAAAGCTCACTCCATCATGAGATAGGTGAGCTGTTCTGCAAGTTATCAAGTTATATAGATCCACTAACTGAAATATAATTTGCATAGATGCATAAACAGCATTTCTGTAGAGATAAATTTTTACTTTTACAAAAGATGCCTAAATTGCTGCTACTCCAGTTTCGCTGGTTCTGATTCGCACGACCTGCTCTAAAGGAGTGACAAAAATTTTGCCATCACTAATTTTATCGGTACATGCCGCTTTAATGATACCTTCAATCACCTGATCTACCTTTTCATCTGGGACGGCAACTTATACTTTTACTTTCGGAAGGAATTCAGCACTATACTCAGCACCATGATACATTTCAGAGTGACCTTTCTGGCGTCCGGCACCTTTTACCTCAGTGACTGTCAAACCATGAACACCCTGATGAGAAAGTTCAGCACGTACATCATCGAGTCTGAATGGTTTAATAATTGCTGTTATTAATTTCATCTCGATCTCCTTGGCTTATCTTAATTCTTTAAAAATAGAAGCCATTGAAGAGAGATACAATTTAAATATGTATTTACTGTTTCAAATTCACTTCATTAGACATGAAATCCGCATGAATGATTTTTCAGATTGCTTTTATATGAATAAAAGGGAGGATTAAGTTAGAAATGAGTACTGCTACTTTTTTTAATCTTATTTCTTTGCTTTAATTCTGCTTATCCTGATTTAACCTTAACCAATTCTCATTTTTAATATAAAAATAATTAATTCAGAAGCTTAGTTGAAAAAATTATTTTCTAAGTGATTAGCAATGGAATAGTGACCAAAAATTTATTAAATACAGCTTCACAATTCAAAAGAATTTCGCTAAAACTACAATCAAATGTTAATAAAATGTAATTTTTTGTATGAAAAATTTATTTTCAGCACTCATTGCTGTTGGGGCTCTAACGGGTTGTATCAATACCACTCATATGGGACACGGAGCTGACCGTAAACAACTCATGTTGTTATCTCAAGATCAGGTCGTTGAACAGGCGAAGCGTAAATTTACCCAAAAAACGGGACTTATCGAAAAAGAATATTTAAGTGAAGCTGAAATACGTTGCGCTAAAATTATGAACAGGATAATTCCTTATACGGATCATTACATTTCAGCAGATCGAACAATTAAATGGGGCGTTCATCTTTATCATTCAGACAAATCCAATGCAGGTGCCTTGGCTAATGGCATGATTTTCATGAGCTACAAGATGGTAAATCGTGCGATGCTGGATGATGAAGCGCTGGCGTACATTTTGGCGCATGAAATGGCACATGTTATTCGTGAGCATCAGCGCGAAACACAGAGCTGGAAATATATTGTAAGTCCAATTTTAGTGGGAACTGCTTGGGCAACAGCAGGAACTTCAGCACTGATTACGGGCGTATTGCATGATGGGTATGGCAGTACCTATCAGCGCCGCATGGAGAAAGAAGCAGATTTGTTGGGACTCGAACTTATGGCAAGAGCAGGATATAACCCTAAACAGGGAATTGCAGTATTCGCTCAGTTCTATCCGACTTTTCTGAAAGAATACCCGATACAAAGCAAATTACCTGCATTTATGCAACGGCATCCATCTTTAAAGCAACGTCTAAAATATGCCGAAGAAAATCTGGATAGCCCGATGGCGCTTTATGATAAAAGCACTACGGAACAGTTGAGCTCTAAAAATCTGATTGAAATCAAACAAGATCCGAATACGAGGTTACTGATTAATGGTCAACTGGTACGTAATATTGATATTGAGTCAATCACCAAGGATGCAGAAGGTAAGCTCCATTATGTACTCAAATCGAATGTGCAAACCAGCGTCACCAGTCAAAGTCCAGTGAGTCAACCCAAAGACGCCTTGAGCACAGTGAAAAGGGTGCTATAACTTGATAAACATGGATTTACCAGACTTCAACAGCATATGATTTATAGTGTTTTAAACTGAAATCAATTGTTTGATGATGCGTTGAAATGAATGAGAGTAAATACCAAGAAATTAACCGCTAAATTGCTCACGGCCCATTGGACACGTGAGCAGGACATTATACTGATTGAAAATAATAATTTACCTATTGAACAACTCAGTGAAATGCTGAAATGCAGTCAAGAAGATATTATGGCCCGCCGAAAAGTCTTAGGGCTGGTGACGCGCAACAAGCAGTTAAGACGGCTTTTATAATGATTGAATTATCCCTGCATGATGCCACTGACGCCCGTGACAATCATATCAATCGCAATTGTCCCAATCAGCAGAGCAGCAACACGACCGACAATATCGACATATAAATCGATGTAGTTGGAGTATTTATGCTGTAAATGATCATGTAAATATTTCATCAGAATTAACAGGCTACAGGTCAGAAACAGGGTAGAGAAAATCACCAGAATAGTTTGCCATAAACTGAGCTGAATGCCGGTAATCACGGATGCCGAAATGGTTCCTGGACCAATCATAAAGGGCATGGCAATGGTGCCCGCCAGATGACTGGGTGCACCACGCATGACCCCAATCGTATCGGCACCTTCAAATACATAACGATAGCCAATCACCAGAAAGATAATACCGCCAAAAATCTGGAAGGATTCAAAGCGGACATGCAGCACTTCCTGAAAGAAGGCTTCACCAGTTTTTGCAAAAATGATGAACACAATAAAGCTGATCAGACTGCCCTGAATCAATGCCATGTTGAATACTTTAGCCTCGGAATTACGGATAATTCCGAGCATGTAAATACTCATCAAAAAAGGATTGAGCAGGGAGAAAAATAGGGCAAAGGCATTTAAAGTTTCTGACATTATTCAATCCTTTTTAATGGGTCTTATCCTAAGATTCGCGATCCGGAAACAGTGGGCGTTTACCCGGACTAATCCGGTTGATATGCAGATACATCATATGACGTTCATATTTATCCAGAATGTCATTGATCACCTGTTCTTTGCTATAACCCACCAGATCATTGCCCTGAGAACCTTCAAATAGGTAACTTTCCAGACGGTAGTAATAGCGTTTGGTACGTTTCCCGCGGGCACTGAAGTTTGGCGTGTCATAACGTACTGGCCAAATGGCATAGACAAAGTTTTCTTCTTCATCCAGCTGAATGACTAAATCCAGATGATAAAGTTCAGGTTCATGATCAACCGGTTTTTCCTGTACATCGACTTGTATCCCTTTGCTGATCAGCTCGCTGGCTACAGCCTGAATTGCCGGTTTACACACGTCATCCAGCATGTTTCGGGTTTGGTTCAAGCTGGGATGCAGCATGACCCGACTCAGGCGTTTCTTCCAGTTAAAAATATCGACATTGCCGACCACAGGCGCTGCATTCAGACTGGTGCTGGCTTGACGGAAATCTTCAAGTCGCAAAGATTTATATAAACCTGCCATCACAAAGAAGATCACGAAACTAAAAGGCAGACCCATAATAATCGTAGTGTTCTGTAATGCTGTCACGCCATTCGCCATGAGCATTGCCAAAGTCAGCAAACCGATGGCAATCGCCCAGAAAATACTGAGCCAGCGTGGAGAGTCATGCTCGATATTGCTAAATTTAGTGGTGAAATTGCCTAATACCAATGCTCCAGAATCTGCCGAGGTCACATAGAATAATAAACCGGTAATCGTGGCCACGCCTGCGGTAAACATAAAGCCGGGATATTGGGCTAACAGATCATAAAAACCGTGGGCCGGGTTATCGAGAACGGTCGCTGCTAACTGAGTATTACCATCAAAAATAACGCTATATAAGGCGCTGTTACCAAAAATAGATAACCAGGTCAGGGTAAATAACAATGGAATAACCAAAGTCCCAGTGACAAATTCACGAATGGTACGACCACGTGAAATTCGTGCCAGAAAAAGTCCCACAAAAGGTGACCAAGCGATCCACCATGCCCAGAAGAACAAGGTCCAGCTATTCATCCATTCTTTCGGTTGCTCAAAAGGAAAACTGGTCAAAGATAGTTGAGGAAACTGGCTAATGTAGTCGCCAAAGTTCTGGATTAAAGCACCCAGTAAAAACTCGGTATTACCGACAAATAGAATAAATAGCAGCAGCCCAATTGATACATAGATATTAATTTCAGACAGGATCCGGATGCCTTTATTGACACCGGCAGCGACAGAAAAAATCGTAATAATCACGGCCACCAGAATTAAAGCGGTCTGGACCCAGAGATTTTCCGGTAAACCAAACAGCACATGCAGACCATAATTTAATTGTACGACGCCAATACCGCAGGTGGTGGCAATACCAAAAATCGTCCCGAGTACCGCAGCAGTATCTACTGTATGTCCAATTGGACCATTAATTTTTTTACCGAAGATGGGATAGAGTGCCGAACGGATGGTCAGTGGCAGGTTATAACGATAACTGAAATAGCCCAGTGCGACCCCAATCAGTGCGTACATACTCCAGCCGGTTAAACCATAGTGAAACAGCGTCCAGACCATGGACTGACGTGCAGCCTCAAAGGTTTCGCCTTCACCCACCGGTGGATGCATATAATGGGAAAGCGGTTCTGCCACCGAGAAAAACATCAGGTCAATCCCGATTCCGGCAGAAAATAGCATCGCCGACCAACTCAGTAGACTAAATTCTGGCTTGGAATGTTTAGGACCCAATTTAATTTCGCCATAACGGGAGCAGGCGATAAAAAGGATAAAGACCAGATACAGTGTTGCCGCCAACAGGTAGTACCAGCTAAAGGTCGCACTGACCCAGTTTAAAATATTGGTAATAACCTGATTGGCCTGTTCATTAAATAAAATGGTGATGATAGAAAACAGTAGAATAAGCGTTGCCGAAAAATAAAAGACCACTTTATTCAGACTATCTTGCACCTCTTCGTTTTTCTTTTGCATAAATCCATGACCATCGTTTTGTTGCCGGATGATCTACAGTGCAGTGTGATTTGAAAGCAAGAGCCTGCGGTAAAGCTGCCTTGTTTTTGTGAATTACAAACTTTTGCAAATCCAAAACAAACTGCGCTGTACATCAAGGGTGAGCTGGCACTATAATTTTTATTAATTGAACGTTCAATTAAAAAAGCGTTTATGAATTGTTACATCACTCCGCTATTGATCTAGCAGAATGGTTTTCTATTGTTATATTCGTTATTCAGGTTAGTCCTATGCCAAAAGTTGGTATGCAGCCGATCCGTCGCCAGCAATTAATCGATGCCACCTTAGCTGCCGTGAATGAATTGGGTTTTGCCGAAAGCTCAATCAGTCAGATTGCCCAGCGCGCCGGAGTATCAACCGGCATCATAAGTCATTATTTTGGCGGTAAAAATGGGCTCATTGAAGCAACGATGCGTTATTTATTGCAGCAGTTAGGTAAGTCTGTTGCAGAAATGCAGTCCCAAGTGGATAGCACACCTGAACAACGTTTACTGGCCATTGTGCGAGGCAACTTTGCTGCCCCACAAACAGATAAAGCGGCCATGAAAGTCTGGCTGGCATTTTGGGCCAGCAGTCTGCATCAACCTGATTTACACCGTTTACAGCAGGTCAACCATTACCGCCTGCATTCCAATATCAAGTACGAATTCATGAAAGCGCTGCCTAAGACACAAGCTGAAAAAGCCGCTCAAGGTTTGGCTGCGCTGATTG
>NZ_DEZM01000192.1:36806-37622 GCF_002364825.1 Acinetobacter sp. UBA3132
AATATCCGACAGCAACTCAAGAATGACTCAACTACGAGGGAATCCCATTGACACACTTTAATCTGCAACGTCCTTATATCCACGGACAATTTGTCGATGCTACATCCAACAGCACATTTGAAACAATTAATCCAGCGACCGGCGAAGTTCTGGCAGAAGTCCAGATTTGCAGCAAAGACGACATCGACCGTGCGGTAAAATCCGCTCAGCAAGGCCAGAAAGTCTGGGCAGAAATGACGGCGATTCAACGTTCCCGTATCTTGCAAAAAGCGGTGGCGATACTGAGAGATCGTAATGATGAACTGGCCCGTATTGAAACTCTCGACAGTGGTAAAGCTTTTAGTGAAACATCCACCGTCGATATTGCAACGGGCGCTGATGTGCTCGAATATTATGCGGGTATTTTGCCAGCACTCGAAGGCCAGCAAATCCCGCTCAGAAGCAGTTCGTTTGTTTATACCCGCCGTGAACCTTTGGGTGTAGTTGCCGGGATTGGTGCATGGAATTACCCGATTCAAATCGCCTTATGGAAATCTGCACCTGCACTGGCAGCAGGCAATGCCATGATCTTTAAAGCCAGTGAAGTAACGCCTTTAACTGCATTAAAACTGGCAGAAATTTATACTGAAGCAGGTGTACCGCATGGCGTATTCAATGTGGTGACCGGCAGTGGTGACATTGGTGGCTATCTGACTTCACATCCGGACATAGCCAAAGTTTCATTTACAGGTGGTGTTGCCACCGGCAAAAAAGTCATGGCCCAAGCTGCAAATTCCAGCCTGAAAGAAGTCACCATGGAGCTGGGCGGAAAATCCC
>NZ_DEZM01000192.1:37763-41582 GCF_002364825.1 Acinetobacter sp. UBA3132
GAGCTGGGCGGAAAATCCCCGCTGATTATCTGTGAAGATGCCGATCTGGATCTGGCAGCAGATATTGCCATGATGGCCAATTACTATAGTTCCGGTCAGGTCTGTACCAATGGAACCCGGGTATTTATTCCTTTGGCCTTGAAAGCAGAATTTGAAGACAAGATTTTGCAGCGTATTCCTTATATCCGTATGGGGGATCCACTTGATCCTGAGACCAATTTCGGTCCAGTTTCCAGCTTCTCTCATATGGAAAAAGTGCTGGATTATATCGAACAGGGCAAAAAAGAGGGTGCTCGTTTACTTTGTGGTGGTGGCCGTGCCGAAGATGAGCAATTTGCCCAAGGTGCTTACGTGCTACCCACGGTATTTACCGATTGCCGTGACGACATGACAATTGTCCGTGATGAAATTTTTGGACCGGTCATGAGTATCCTCAGTTATGACTCTGAAGAAGAAGTGATTCAACGTGCCAATGCCACAGAATATGGTCTGGCCGCTGGTGTAGTCACGCCTAATTTGTCTCGCGCCCATCGGATCATTCATCAGATCGAAGCCGGTATTTGCTGGATCAATACCTGGGGCGAATCACCGGCAGAAATGCCTGTCGGTGGCTATAAACATTCGGGTGTCGGTCGCGAAAACGGTATTGTTACACTACAGCAATATACCCAGACCAAGTCAGTTCAGGTCGAACTCAGTCCTTTCCAATCCGTGTTTAACGCATAAGGGGGAGGATGAATGAATTACGACTATATTATTATTGGTGCAGGTTCTGCGGGTAATGTACTGGCTGCGCGTTTAACGGAAGATCCAGAGATCAAAGTCTTGTTGCTGGAAGCGGGTGGTCCGGATCATCGTCTGGATTTTAGAACCCAGATGCCAGCCGCTTTGGCTTATCCATTACAGGGACGACGCTATAACTGGGCCTATCTGACCGACCCCGAACCACATATGAATAACCGTCGGATGGAATGCGGTCGTGGTAAAGGCTTGGGCGGTTCCTCGTTAATTAACGGCATGTGCTACATTCGCGGTAATGCCATGGATCTGGAACAATGGGCCAGCCTGAAGGGGCTTGGACACTGGAGCTATGCCGAATGTCTGCCATATTATAAAAAAGCGGAAAGCCGTGATATTGGTGGCAATGATTATCATGGCGATTCTGGACCGGTTTCGGTGGCAACGCCTAAACAGGGCAATAATGAACTGTTTCATGCCATGATCGAAGCGGGTGTACAGGCCGGTTATCCACGTACTGATGATCTGAACGGTTATCAACAGGAAGGCTTTGGTCCGATGGATCGAACTGTGACGCCGCAAGGCCGTCGTTCCAGTACTGCACGCGGTTATCTGGACATGGCCAAAGGTCGCGACAACCTGACGATTATTACCCATGCCATGACCAATAGAATTCTGTTTAACCAGAAACAGGCGATAGGTGTAGAGTATTTCGAGGGGCAAAATACCTTGCAGCCGATTCAGGTGTTTGCCGATCGTGAAGTGCTACTTTGTGCTGGTGCAATTGCATCACCGCAAATCCTGCAACGTTCTGGTGTGGGTTCGGCTGACCTGTTAAAAAGTCTGGATATTCCTGTAGTTCAGGATTTACCGGGAGTGGGTGAAAACCTGCAAGACCATCTGGAAATGTACTTGCAATATAAGTGCAAAAAACCGGTTAGCTTATATCCGGCTTTGAAATGGTATAACCAGCCGATGATTGGGGCAGAATGGTTATTTTTGGGTAAGGGCATTGGCGCGAGCAATCAGTTTGAAGCAGGTGGTTTTATCCGCTCTTCAGATGAATTTGAATGGCCGAATATTCAGTATCACTTTTTACCGATTGCGATTAACTACAATGGTACCAACGCCATTCACGAGCATGGTTTTCAAGCTCATGTTGGCTCAATGCGCTCACCGTCGCGTGGCCGTGTCCGTCTGAAATCCAAAGACCCGTTTGAGCATCCAAGTATTCTGTTTAACTATATGAGTACGGAACAGGACTGGCGTGAGTTCCGTGATGCGATCCGGATCACCCGGGAAATTATGCAGCAGCCGGCACTTGATCCTTATCGCGGTGAAGAAATCAGTCCAGG
This sequence comes from Acinetobacter sp. UBA3132, assembly GCF_002364825.1. Classification (NCBI taxonomy): domain Bacteria; kingdom Pseudomonadati; phylum Pseudomonadota; class Gammaproteobacteria; order Moraxellales; family Moraxellaceae; genus Acinetobacter; species Acinetobacter sp. UBA3132. The sequence goes on from NZ_DEZM01000192.1 coordinate 39,857, forward strand.
TAAAGAGGTACAGACCGATGCCGAGATTGATGAATTTGTGCGTCAGCATGCAGAAACGGCTTATCATCCCTCTTGCAGCTGTAAAATGGGTGAAGATGACATGGCGGTAGTCGATGGTTATGGACGCGTGCATGAAATGCAGAGTCTGCGTGTGATTGATGCCTCGATTATGCCTTTGATTATTACCGGTAACCTCAATGCAACCACCATTATGATGGCTGAAAAACTGGCAGACCATATTCGTGGCAAGCCTGCTCTTGCGCCTTCATCTGCACCTTTCTACAAGGCATCTCCCGCTTAACTCATAGCTTCATTTTCTGTTGCCGAGTGCAAACAGGAATAAAGCAAAATTTAATTTACCTCAAGCTTTATAAGGCCGTCACCGGTTTAGGTCTTATTTAGCCTGTGCTTAATACAATTTATATTTTATGAAAATGTTATATAAAGCAGTGCTGTTTGGCTGTGCTGCTGTTTCAAGTCTTTACTGTTATGCCGATGATATAGAAACAAAAAAAATCGAAACGAGTGGAAATATTAGCGTAGTTTCGAAATATGTCTCCCGTGGTTTAACCAATGCACCTGAAAATGATGATGTTGCTGTGCAGGCTGCATTGAATCTGGCTTATGGCAATTTTTATGTCGGATATTGGGGATCTATGCTTGGATATTCTTATGCAGAAGTGCAGGGACGTCAGGGACATCGTTCAGATAAATTCGAGCATGATTTTCTGGTGGGTTATACCCATAGCAGCAAAAATTATGACTTGGATCTGTGGAATGCAACCTATTATTATCCGGGTGGTGAGAACACGACTGGCAATGAGCTGGGCTTGAATGTCAGTCGTGCGTTGAATGATCAGACCAGTATCGGGGCCAGCATCTCGGCCTATCTGTATGATGTGGCTTATGCCAATCAGGGCGATACTTTTTATACACTGAATCTGAGCCACCAGTTAAATGATCGCCTGAATGCCAGCGTTACGGCAGCAGGGAGCTATTTTAACGATGAAGGCAAATACGAAGGTGGTGAACTGGGCGATACCGAAAAGCAGTTTGCCTTTCGTTATGCTTCTACCGGACTTAGTTATACGCTTTTACCGCAGTTGAGTGTGTCTGGTGAATATATCTTTGGCGGTTATGACCGTTATGATGACAAGCAGCGTAATCTTGCAGTAGTTGCACTGAGTTATGATTTTTAAAATTATGAAATCATTCAGACTAGGCGGGTGAAAATCTGCCTTATCTGCAACTATTGATTGATAGCATAAGCCATGACTTGAAGTTGATTCATGCTCCGGCAGCTCAGGAAAGGTTGAGGGTTTGGTTTAATCTGCCAGAATTTCAGACAAATATTATCAATTTCATAAAATAATTCTATAATAGCGCCCATTCTCGGCAGCGTTATCCAGACACTTAGTTAAATGGTATAACCTGACCATTTTTTATTTTTCATTCAAGTTCTCCTCCGTGAACCGGCTTGTATATTCAGATTCAGCATCTTATCTGTCCGTGACGGCACGTAAGAATATTTAGGTATCCACATGGAAATTAAGGTCAATTATCTCGATAATCTTCGCCAGGAAGCCAAGTTCGATGACTTCACGGTAATCGCCGATCAGCCGATCCGCTATAAAGGCGATGGTTCGGCACCCGGCCCATTCGATTATTTTCTGGCGTCATCGGCACTTTGTGCGGCTTATTTTGTCAAAGTCTATTGCGCAGCACG
>NZ_DEZM01000116.1:0-21582 GCF_002364825.1 Acinetobacter sp. UBA3132
TCAACTGGCGACATCCATGTCGCTGGGCTATAGATTCAATTCCAGGAAAATTATCCTTGTTTAAGTAGAATAATCACTCCAAAGCCTATTTTAAATTAAGATCTAAAAGTTCAGCATTTCCCCTCAATTTCAAACTGAAACAATAAATCCCGTGCTAAACTATCGAGTGGTTTTTGCAGGGACTCATTTATGCACTTTGTTCATCTTGGTATTCATACAGAATTTTCAATTACTGAATCCATCGTACGGATACCGGACCTGGTCAAAGCTGCTGCTAATGACGAGATGCCAGCACTCGCGCTAACCGATTTATCTAATCTCCATGCTGCGGTCAAATTCTATAAAAAATGCCTAGATAAAGGCATCAAGCCAATTCTCGGTTCTGAAATTCGCCTGAATGATGCCGAACATCGTGTCACCCTGCTTTCCATGACCAATAAAGGCTGGCGCAACCTGACCGAACTGGTCTCTGAAGGTTTTATTAGCGGCCAACAACTGGATATTCCTTGTGTACAAAAAGATTGGATTTTAAAGCAGCACGATGACATGATCGTATTGCTGGGTATGCAATCTGATGTCGGCAAAATGCTGATTACTTCAAATCCCGATAAGGCTGAACCTTTACTACAAGAATGGGTAGAGAAATTTGGTAATCGCGTATATTTAGCGCTTACTCGTACCAGTCGTCCTAATGAAGACCTTTTCATTGAAGAGGCGGTCAAACTCGCCAAAAAATATAATATCGGTGTAGTCGCACATAATGACGTGCACTTTCTTGCACGTGAAGACTTTGAAGCACACGAAGCACGTGTCTGTATCGCCGATGGTTATGTACTTGGTGATAATCGCCGTCCTAAAACCTATAGTCCTGAACAGTATTTTAAAAGTTCAGCAGAAATGTCAGAGCTTTTCTCGGATATTCCAACCGCGATTGAAAATACGTTTCATATCGCAAGACGCTGCAATGTCACCTTGCGTTTAGGCTTTAATGACCTGCCAGACTATCCGATTCCGGAAGGTCATACCATAGGCAGTTATTTTACCCATTTATGTGAAGTCGGTCTGGAAGAACGCCTAGACTTTCTGTATCCCCCTGAACAACGTGGTGAGGACTGGCCGGAAATCCGTCAACCTTATGATGAACGTCTGGCCTTTGAAATCAAGATTATTCTGGACATGGGCTTCCCGGGTTACTTCCTGATCGTAATGGACTTCATTCAGTGGTCCAAAGGGAATGGTGTGCCGGTAGGTCCGGGCCGTGGTTCAGGTGCCGGTTCTCTTGTAGCCTACAGTTTAAAAATTACTGACCTTGATCCACTGCGTTATGACCTGCTATTCGAACGTTTCTTAAACCCGGAACGTGTTTCGATGCCTGACTTTGACGTCGATTTCTGTATCGCTGGTCGTGACCGCGTAATTGATTATGTAGCGCGTACTTATGGCCGAGAAGCAGTTTCCCAGATTGCGACCTTCGGTACCATGGCGGCCAAAGGGGCAATTCGTGACGTGGCACGTGTCCTCGGTAAATCCTATGGTCTGGCTGATCGCATTTCCAAACTGATTCCCACCAAGCCTTTGGGTTTAAGCCTGGAAGAGTCTCTGGAAGCCGAGCCACAACTGAAAGACGTCGTTACCAATCCCTCCAATCCGGATTATGACGATGCTTCTGAAATCTGGGAAATGGCGCTCAAGCTTGAAGGTATTACCCGGAATACCGGTAAACATGCCGGTGGTGTAGTAATTGCACCAACCAAGCTGACTGACTACTCAGCTGTGATGTGTGATGCTGATGGTACTGCGCGTGTTGCCCAGTTCGATAAGGACGATGTCGAAGCAGCCGGCCTGGTGAAGTTCGACTTCCTGGGGCTGCGTAACCTGACGGTTATTGAAGATGCGGTTAAGAATATCAATAAGCGTATCCAAAGCGATAAACCGCTGGATATTGCTTATATTCCGCTAGATGATAAAGATGCCTATCTGGTCTTTGCCGAAGCCAATACCACGGCAGTGTTCCAGTTTGAATCCGTGGGCATGAAAAAGATGCTGAAAGAAGCTCGCCCAAGCAAATTTGAAGAGATTATCGCTTTCGTATCGCTGTATCGTCCGGGTCCAATGGACCTGATTCCTGACTTTATCCACCGTATGCACGGCGGTGAGTTTGAATATCTGCATCCTCTGCTTGAAGGCGTATTAGAGCCAACTTACGGGATTATGGTGTATCAGGAACAGGTCATGCAGGCTGCACAGTTCTGTGCCGGCTATACCCTCGGTGGCGCGGACTTGCTGCGTCGTGCCATGGGTAAGAAGAAGCCTGAGGAAATGGTCAAGCAGCGTAAAATCTTCATTGAAGGTGCTGCGAAAAAAGATATTGATGAAGCCACGGCTAACCATATCTTTGACTATATGGAAAAATTTGCCGGCTATGGTTTTAACAAATCGCATGCGGCAGCTTATGCTCTTGTTGCTTACCAGACGGCATGGCTGAAAGCGCATTATCCGGCTGAGTTCCTAGCAGCGGTGATGTCTTCGGAAATGCAGAATACCGATAACGTGGTATTCCTGATTGATGACTGCCGCAAGAATAATCTGGAAGTGTTACCACCATCCGTCAATATGTCGATCTATCAGTTCCATGCTACTGATGAAAAAACCATTGTCTATGGCTTAGGAGCGATTAAAGGCGTTGGTGAAGCGGCTATGCAGTCGGTGATTGAATCCCGTCAGAAAGAAGGTCCCTATAAAGACCTGTTTGACTTCTGCCACCGTATTGACCTGAAAAAAATAAATAAACGGACTTTGGAAGCCTTGATTCGTGCCGGTGCTTTGGATTGCTTGGGCATCGAGCGTGCTGACCTGATGGCACAACTCCCTGAAGCGGTACAGGCTGCAGATCAGGCTCGCCAGAACCGTGAAACTGGTATTATGGACCTGTTTGGTGAAGTTGAAGAAGTTCAACGCAAACCATCTAAGCCAGTCAAACCGTGGTCCGATGAAGTCCGCCTCAAAGGCGAAAAAGATACGCTTGGTCTATATCTGACTGGTCACCCGATTGATGTTTACCGTAATGAACTGAAAGCTTTTGTACCGTGTCAGATCAATGAACTGACCCCAACCCGCCGTGGTGTGACGACGGTATTTGCAGGCCTGGTGGTAGATGTAGCCAACTTTCCGAACCGGATGATGGTGACGCTGGATGATGGTACGGCACGGATTGAAGTCTCGACCAATCATGAACGTTTTAACCGCTTTAAAGACATCGTTCAGGTGGATCAAGTGGTGGTGATTGAAGGCGAAATTTATGAGCGCGAAGGTTTTGACCGTCCAATGGGACGTCTGACCAAAGCCTTTAGCCTGAACGAAATCCGCCAGAAACGAGCCAATAGCATCAAGATTACCCTGCAAGCGGAACATTACAGTAAAACCCTCAGCCGTGATCTGCAACAGATTCTCATGCCATATACCAATGTGGATATGAGTACGCATATTCCAGTCATTCTTTATCTGGATTATGACTATGCAACGACTGAGCTGCATCTGGGCCTGAACTGGAAAGTTGCTCCGCTGGATGAGCTGCTGGTCAAATTACGGGACTACTTTGGTAAAGCTGCCTTGCATATTGAATATCAGGTTAAATCTAAAGCTGCCCGTGCGGTGTCTTATGAAGAAGCCAAGCCGGTTGAAGTGCAGCCTCCTCCTGCAGATATGAGTATGGATGATGCCCTGGCGCAATATGAAGCCGAGTCTCAGCCGCAATATTCATAAATTCTGACCTTTAAAATATTTATATTGGAATCATCATGAGTCAAATTGACAATGCTGCTGTTTCAGCACATCTCTCCCATGTGCGTATTGTCATGGTTAATACCACCCTGCCTGCCAATATCGGTAGTGCTTTACGTGCCATGAAAACTATGGGCCTGTCCAAGCTGGTTCTGGTTGCACCAAAAACCTATCCACATCCGGATATTGATGCCTTGGCTGCAGGTGCGACCGATCTGATCGAGCAGATTGAAATCGTCGAGACACTGGAAGACGCGATCAAAGATTGCCAGATCGTTTTTGGAACCAGTGCACGTAGCCGCACGATTCCCTGGCCTCTTCTGGATGTGCGTCCTGCGGCTGAAAAAGCGCTATCTGCGGTCGTGCAAGAGCAACAGGAAATTGCGATTCTGTTTGGTCGTGAAGACCGTGGCCTGACCAATGAAGAACTGGCAATGGCGAATTATCACCTCACTATTCCAGTGAATACTGACTACGGCGTACTCAATGTCGCACAAGCAATTCAGGTCATCTGCTATGAACTGCGTATGGCTGCATTGGATCAGGTAGAACATCCACGTGATGCTAAAGCCACCATGCAGGTCATTGATGGCATTGAAATGGAATGGGATGAACCGCTGGTGAATCATGAACAGATGGAACAATTCTATCCACATTTAGAAAAAATGCTGGCAGAAATTGAGTTTATGGATCCTAAAAATCCACGATTGCTACCTTTACGCTTGCGTCGCCTATTTGGACGTATACAATTAGATCGTATGGAATATCATTTACTCCGTGGTATTTTCAGCCGGGTTCAGGCCTTAAATAATGGCACCTGGAAGAAATCTTCACACACTACCCAACAGGACAAGGATCAAATCTAATGTTTAAACAGCTCAAAGAGGATATACAGGCTGTCTTCGCGCGCGATCCTGCTGCACGCAACACCCTGGAAGTCTTGACCACATATCCTGGCATTCACGCGCTGATGATGCATCGTGTGGCGCATGAACTGTGGAACAAAGACTGTAAAGGCACAGCACGTGCTTTATCCTCATTCAGCCGTTTTGCTACAGGAATTGAAATCCATCCGGGTGCCAAGATTGGCCGCCGTTTCTTTATTGACCATGGTATGGGTGTGGTGATTGGTGAGACAGCTGAAATTGGTGATGATGTAACTCTTTATCACGGTGTGACCTTGGGGGGTACGACCTGGAATAAAGGCAAACGTCATCCAACCCTGGAAGATGGTGTGGTTGTGGGTGCCGGCGCAAAAATTCTCGGTCCGTTTACAGTTGGTAAAAATGCCAAGGTCGGTTCTAATGCTGTTGTAACCAAAGCCGTACCGGCCAATACCACAGCGGTCGGTAATCCTGCCCGGTTTATTACCAAAGACCAGCCGAAAGATGAAGCTGAAGCACGTCGTCGTGATTATGCAGAAAGTATTGGTTTCCAGCCATATGCAACCACACAAGATCAGTCTGATCCGATTATTGAAGGTATGCGTGTCCTACTTGACCGTATTCAGCAAAATGAAAAACGCATGAATATGCTTTGCAACCGTTTATCTATGCTTGACCCTACTTTTAAGAAAAACCAGTTGAATGAACATCCGCTCAGTAAGGAAGATCTAAAAATTCTGGAAGAAGCTCGCCGTGAGTGCGAAGCACAGACTTCTCAGTCTAAGGCCTGATCAAAAACGGTAACACGCCGTAACTTGCATGTTCGCTACAGTTTTCTTAGACTGACGAACATGCAATCTTACAATTTTTCAAAATAACATAAATGGATGTATACCATGACATTTAAGCCTTTGGCACTTGCCTGCTTCGCAGCGCTGGCATTGACCGCATGTTCAACTCCATCTTCAAAGCAAGACACACCTAAAAATGCAATGGTGTTCGCTGAGCCGGAACTGACCCCACCCTTTTATGCATTAAATCCATTCAATTATAACGAACCACCTCCATTTGAAGTGCACTTGCAGAAAGCTGCTGCTGCGCCTGTCACCAAAATGGTGGTGAACCGTGCTGATAACCCATCAGAAAAAATTACCCTTGATGTGAATCGTCTGATCATTCCAACCGTGAACAGCAATACGCGTTCTATGCGTTATGCGACTTTAGCTGGGCCGAATGAAATTGATATCACTGAAATTGATGATTTCTTGCAATTAGTTGAAGGTAAAGCACGACACTATCCACCACGTTTCAGTGACCGTCAGGAACGTAGAGGCTTTGAACTGAAACTGAAACGTGTCACTCAGGAACTCGATACTTTAGCTGCCAACAATAATGCCTCTTTCGATATTTTAATGCGTGCATTTAAAGCCAGCGTTATGGCGCGTAATCTCGACCTAGGTTCAGTCTATACTACTAAATCATTGGCTTATGCACAGCGTATTCTGAAATTGAACCAGGATGATGCTGAAGCCAACTTCTGGTTCGGTTTTGGTCTGTCTGAGGGTGGCGGTCAGCGTGAAGCGATTCCTTATCTGGAAAAAGCCATGAAAGCTGGTGTTCAGGAAGCCTATTTATCTGCGGCAAACAACTACATTGCCATGGAAAATAAAAAGAATGCAGTTCAGGTGCTGAAAAATTATAAGGTGAAATACCCACAAGAAGCACAAGTAGCAGACCAGCTGATTCAGGAAATTGAAAAGCAAGGTCGCTGGAATTTATGGCAAGTGCTGACACCCAAAAATTAAAGTGAAAATGCTCGTGATCTGAGTTACAAAATAGACTGCTTCGGCAGTCTTTTTTCTGATAAAAATAAGTAGAATACAAAACATTATTTCAATATTTAACTGAGCATTCAGATTTCATATGCACTATAAAATGAATAAAGCATTCGTCCTCTGTTCACTCTTATTCACCACAGTCCTGACCGGCTGTCAGGTGGTCAGTGTGAAAGAACAAGCCTTCAATGTCACCATCAGTAATGAACGTGACAGCATTTTAACCAGAGATAAACTGAGTGAAGCCAGCCTGAATGTTCTGTCCATGACTGGGCGTGAAGCACGCATCTGTACTGAACAACCGCAGGAATGCGTAGAGGCGCTCAAGGAGATCCCGCAGATTCTGGATGAACAGCTTCTGTCTACTGCCAGTGAGTTGTATCTGGCCAAATCGCTGCAATTGGGTAAAGGTTCAGAATGCAAAAGCAGCGTTCTGACCAAGACCCAGTCTGAAGAAAAAAAGCAGCTACAAAAACAGAATATCCAGAAATGCCAAGATCAGCAGCTGGCGATGCTGGACCAAAGTATTCGTTATAGCTATGCCTATCTGTTCAAAACCCAGCGTGCGCCACAAGATCGTATCTTTGACAACCGTCAGGTACAGATTCGTGACTTTTATAACCTGGCGATCTCGCATTTGATCCATGTTTATTCCGAGCGTCATCAGGCCAAAGAAGGCAGCCGCAAGATTCAGGTCGGCAACAGCATTTATACAGTAGATTTCGAAAACTATCCTGAAATTAAGGACCAGCCTTTTGAGAAGCTCATGTCGACCTATAACATGAATTTCTCTGGTCTACGTTCAATTACCCGTCGAGACGGTTTTGGTTCGGAATTTGTAGTGGTCCTTCCCGAAGAAAAACGTATCACACCAAATAAAAAATATATTGTCGACCCACTGAATTTCAAATATGCAGAAGGCAGCAATCCGAATATTCATTCGGCGCGTTATCTGGCCACTACTATTACCGCAGTTCCTAAATCTGCGACCAGTATTGATCAGATTATTAACGGTCCGGAATTCCAGCTCAAACTGCATGATCCTTACAAACATGAAAAAGTAACCGTTGCAGGTAAACAATATGCGCTGGCTGCAAATTTCTCGGCACCCTATGGCCTATGGCTGGCTGAAAATAACTTAGGACGTGCTGCCTATCTGGTGCTGATTGACCGGGATGACAACCTGATCATGCCGCATCTTTATATGCTGGAACCCTACAATCCGAAGAAAAAAGTGATTGTCCTGATCCATGGCCTAGCCAGCAGTCCTGAAGCCTGGATCCGTCTCACCAATGACATCATGGGTGATCCGGTACTGCGGGAAAATTTCCAGGTCTGGCAGGTATTCTATTCAACCAATATGCCAATTCTGGAGAGCCGTTATCAGATCAATGCCCTGATCCAGCAAGGTTTCCAACGCATCAATGCGCAGGATCCTGCCAAGAAAGATGCCGTACTGGTTGGTCATAGTATGGGTGGGGTGATCGCCCGCCTCTTGGTGAGTGATGCCAATCTGATTCCACGTACTGAAGAGTTGATTAATAATAACCGCCGTATCGAACGATTCCGCAATAATCCATTATTTAAAGCACGTTTGCAGCTTAAACCGATTCCAAGCTTTAGCCGAGGTATTTTCCTGGCTACCCCACATCGCGGAACTGATTATGCGGATCGCTGGTTTACCTTGGCGGCCCGTAAAATTATCCGTTTACCGAGTGCATTTTTGGGCGCATTTTCAGATACCTTACAAGGTGATATTGGACTGGATGATTTCATCAAGGAAGTTGGCCATGACATGATTCAGAACGGTCCAAGCGATTTATCCAAAAATTCGAAATTTAATGCGCTGACCCGTGATGTCGTGCCATACAAAGGCTTTAAGTTCCACAACATTATAGGTAATACGACAGATAGTACCGATAAATCAGTGATGACAGATGATGTGGTTCCCTATCAAAGTGCCGAGCTAAAAGGCGCAATTTCTGAGGAAATTATCAAAGGTGGTCATTCGATTCAGGAAACGCCTGAAGCTGTACTCGAGTTACGTCGTATCTTAAGGTTGCACCTGACTGAGCTCGGTTTATATCAGCCGCAAAAAGTATTGAAATAAGTATAAAAAACCGAAGTTAAAACTTCGGTTTTTTATTTTCTCTCTTGCGAAATAGCTATAAATCTAAAGTTACTTAATTTAAGAGCATGTAAATTGATAAGCACTTCTAAGAGATGATAGAGATAGTTAGGCAATCAAATTAATTTATAGTGATTTAAATGAAATATAATTTTTTTATATATAAAAGGATATTTCTTGAGCAGGATACTTTATCTGTGCTATCAATAGTTTAACCATTCGATACAATCTACATTATCAGTAGTTAAACGACTTTATTTGCTTAGTAATGGTACTTTATGAAATTAGCTGGCTCTAAACAGATTAGCCATGAAAAAGTAAATGAGCTGATTGCACATGGACTGAACTATGTGTATTTCAGAAAAGAACTCGAGCCAATCTATCGCCAGCAATACCGTGACGAAGCTGCTTATGAATTTCGTTTTCGGGGCAGCATTATTCTGGTTCTGTATTTTGTGCTAAGTTACGGGATTTTTCAGACCATTTCAATCGATGAAAAACTGATTCATTGGCTTTCTCTGTATGCCTGGGTTGGGGTAATTACCATCGCAGTTTGGTTAATGTCGTTTAGCAAGCCGTTTAATCGTTTCTTTGACCTGTATACCACGTTAGGTGCGACCAGTGCGGTCGCGATTTCTTTTGTAATTATTCCCGTGATTGGCCAGGATATTGATAATGATGCCCTGCTGCACGTGGCCATGATGTATGCAGTCGTCATTAACTATAGCTTTGTCGGTATGCGCTTTTATTCAGCACTCATTGCGGGTTGGGGCGGTGGACTGATTGGTTATCTGGTCACGGTTTCTCTCAACTACAATATTGACTGGACCTTTTTACATCGTACCTATACGTTTAGCAGTCTCCTTGGAATGATTATTGCCTATGCGATTGACCGCCAGCATCGTGAGAACTATTTGCAAAATTGTATTATCGAACTGCATAAAGAGGAACTGACCCAACAGGCACAGGAACTGGAACGGCTGACCCAACTTGATGCGCTCACTGGCCTTGCTAATCGACGCTATTTGACAGAATATCTGGACACGCAATGGCGCCACGCACTACGACATCAAGCGCCTTTAAGTATCATGATGGTGGATATCGATTACTTTAAAAACTATAACGACCATTTTGGACACATTGCCGGTGACGCATGTCTACAATTGGTAGCCCAACAGTTACAAGGCATTTCTTCCCGCAGTATGGAACTGGCAGCACGTTATGGTGGAGAAGAATTTTTACTGGTTTATCCTTATATCGATGAATTAGAAATACAGAAAATTGCCCAGGAGCTGATCCAACGCATCAATGCTTTGCAGCTGTTTCATCCTGCCAGTCAGGTCTCGGGTCATGTCACGGTGAGTATTGGCTGTGCCAGTATCAAGCCTCAAGAAAATGATCGCCTGGCTGATTTTATTGCTCAGGCTGATGAAGCGCTGTATGCTGCAAAAGCAGAGGGTCGTAATCGTTTTAAGATCGCTCCTCGTCAGTCTAAAAACAATGTATATATGATTTAGACCTGACTCCGATCCATATTTTTAGTGTTTAAAACCGGTAATCTTTCATTAGACTCGACAGAAGTCATCGAATCCATTTCTTTCTAAAAATTAATTTTGCTAGACTTAGCTCAATACACATTTTGCATGGCTGTTTTGATGGTTTCTGCTTTGGTAAATGAATAGCGACTATATTGCCTTCAGCTCATCAACCTTAATCAGCCTATCCATTATTTTTAAAGGATTTCTTCTTAATGACCAGTTCAGAACTCATGGCTGATCTTTCTACCCTAACACCTATGATGCAACAATATATGTCTGTGAAGATGCAGCACCCGCATTCATTGATGTTCTATCGTATGGGTGATTTCTACGAACTGTTCTTTGAAGATGCCCATAAAGCAGCCAAAATTCTTGGCATTACCCTAACCCATCGCGGCAAGGCCAATGGTCAGCCGATTCCAATGGCAGGTGTGCCTTTCCATGCGGCAGAAGGATATTTGGCCCGTTTGGTAAAAAAAGGCGAAACGGTAGTAATCTGCGAGCAGATTGGAGAGGTCACAGGTAAAGGTCCGGTTGAACGTGGTGTGGTTCGGATTATTACTCCGGGCACATTAACTGATGATGCCCTGCTGGGTGCACATCAAACTTCTAATCTGGTTGCACTATGCATTCAGCAAAATAAAATTGGTATCGCTCTACTGGATTTAAGCGCCGGTATCTTCAAAGTTCAACAAATTGATTATGACCTGAACCAACTGGCAATTGAGCTGGCACGTCTGATGCCAAGCGAAATTGTCGTGGACGAAAATCTGCAAGAGCAGGATCTGGTTGAACATTTGAAACGCCAACTGGATGTGCCGGTCAGCAAACGCCCAAATGTCGACTTTAACCTGAACAATGCCCAAAAGACTTTATGTGACCAGTTTGCTGTGAGTACACTGGCAGGTTTTGGGATTGATCATCTGCCACTCGCCAAAGCCGCAGCGGCTGCATTGATTCACTATGCCAAAGAAACCCAGAAAACTGCGCTGCCGCATATTCGTACCATTCAACTAGAACAAAGTTCAGACTTTATTGCGCTAGATCCGGTTACTCGTCGCAATTTAGAGTTGATTGAACCATTATTTGAACATGGTACTTCGCTGTTCCAGTTAATCAATGATTGTCAAACAGCAATGGGTGGCCGCCTGCTGAGTCGCACCTTGATGCAGCCCTTACGCGATACTGCCATTCTGGATGAGCGTCTGGATGCTACTCAGGTATTATTAGACGGCTTTCATGAATCGCCAGTACGTCTGGTTTTAAAAGAAATCAGTGATATTGAACGTGTATTGAGCCGTATTGCATTGGGCAGTGCACGTCCACGGGATCTGGTTCAGCTGCGTCAGGCCTGTGCTCAGATCCCGTTCCTGCGTCATGCACTACAACCGATGGTCAGCCAGCAGCAGTCCAAATTACTCATTCAACTGAATGAAGAACTTGGTGATTTCCATGGTCTGCATGAATGTTTGATGTCAGCCATTGTGGAAAATCCACCAGTTCTGTTACGTGATGGGAATGTTATTGCCGAAGGTTTCGATGCAGAACTGGATGAGTTACGCAAAATTCGCGATCATGCCGGGCAATTCCTGATTGATCTAGAAATCAAGGAACGTGAACAGAGCGGTATTCCAACCCTGAAAATCGGCTATAACCGTGTCAGTGGCTACTATATTGAATTGACCCGTGCACAGGCTGAACAGGCACCAGAACATTATATTCGCCGCCAGACCTTAAAGAATGCCGAACGTTACATCACGCCAGAGCTGAAAGCCTTTGAAGATAAAGTCCTTTCCAGCGAATCGCGTGCACTGGCGCGTGAAAAATTGCTCTTTGAAATGCTGCTGGATGAATTGCGTAAGGACATTGGCAACCTGCAAATGATGAGCAGTGCCATCGCACAGATTGATCTACTGTGTAACTTTGCGCATCAGGCACGCTTACGCAACTGGTCACGCCCGAAATATAGTCCGGAAATTGGCTTGAAAATCCAGGCAGGCCGTCATCCTGTTGTGGAAGCTTTAAGCAAAACTGCCTTCACTCCAAATGATACGCAACTGGATTATCAGCATCGGATGGCCATTATCACCGGTCCAAACATGGGCGGTAAATCTACCTTTATGCGTCAGACTGCACTGATTGCCCTGCTGGCCTATTGCGGTAGCTATGTTCCGGCACAGGCTGTAACCTTGGGGCCAATTGACCGCATTTTTACCCGGATCGGTTCGGCAGATGACTTGTCTACAGGTAAATCCACCTTCATGGTAGAAATGACCGAAACTTCGCAGATTCTGCATCATGCGACTAGTCAATCACTCGTGCTGATGGATGAAGTCGGTCGTGGTACCAGCACTTATGATGGTCTGTCCCTAGCTTGGGCATGCGTACTTGATCTCACCCGACGTATTCAATGTTTATGTCTGTTTGCCACGCATTATTTTGAGTTAACTGAACTGGCCAGCGAATCAGGTATTGATAACTATCATGTGACTGCCCGTGAAGTGAATGGTAACCTGATTTTGCTGCATAAAGTGCAACAAGGTCCAGCCAGCCAGAGTCATGGCCTACAGGTCGCCAAACTTGCCGGTATTCCAGCAAGCGTAATCCGGGAAGCACAAAACCGACTGCGTATTCTGGAAAAGCAGCATCACACCAAGCCTCAAAGCCCACAACCTGATCTGTTTGCGATTGAACAGGTCGAAACAGTCGTTGAGCGGATTATTGAGGTGGAAAAACCATCAGCTGCACTTGAACTGCTGGAAGACATTGATGTCGACAGCCTCAGTCCGCGTGAAGCCTTACAGCAGCTTTATGCACTGAAAGATCTACTGAAACTACCAGGCTAAACTCTTCAACCGCTTCATTCAGTATGAGGCGGTTTTGTTTTAGGTAGTTATAATCTCTGAATTTGATATCTGTATCGGTTTTTTTGCAAAAATAACAGCCCTATATATAACAAATATCAATAAAAGGAATTGTTAGTTGCTGCGGTTTTTGCCTAAAATACACATTAGTTATTAGAACCATATTTTTTAGGTAGCTGTCGCCATGACCTTCGTTGTCACTGAAAATTGTATTAAATGTAAATATCAAGACTGTGTTGAAGTTTGCCCTGTAGATTGTTTCTATGAAGGTCCGAACTTCCTTGTAATTAACCCGGACGAATGTATCGACTGCGCGTTATGTGAACCAGAATGTCCTGCAAATGCAATTTTCTCTGAAGATGAGTTACCTGAGGGCCAGGAAGTATTCATCGAATTGAATGCTGAGCTGTCTCAAAAATGGCCGAATATCACTCA
Organism: Acinetobacter sp. UBA3132; assembly: GCF_002364825.1. NCBI lineage: Bacteria > Pseudomonadati > Pseudomonadota > Gammaproteobacteria > Moraxellales > Moraxellaceae > Acinetobacter > Acinetobacter sp. UBA3132. The sequence continues at coordinate 13,465 of NZ_DEZM01000116.1, forward strand.
AATTGGTGATCAGCCAGCTGACCGTGAAGAATGGAACGGTAAGGCAGATAAACTGCAATATCTTGAAAAGTAATTTTCAAACCTCCAAAAAAGATCAGCATAGTCTGGTCTTTTTTTGTACCTGATGCACACATTTCATTGCAATTTATCCTGAATTCCTTCGCAAAAGTGGACTAAAATAGCGCTATTTTATAAATACCTGATTTCTAATAATGAAGCATTTTTACAAGGGATTATTGGGTCTCAGCATGATCCCTTTTGTCATGGTGGGCTGTACCACTGCGACAAAGAAACCAATGACCTTGCCAGATGGAAAACGGATTTACATTCCTCAGGAACAGGTTAAGGTTGACCGTAAGGTGCTGCCTAAGAGTATTCCTTTTGCCTATACCAACTGGGCAGCCGTAGCAAATAACCTCTCTCGTGTACGCGAGTATGAAGTATTTTTAGAACGTAATTCGGTAGGCAATATCATTCCAAGTTTTGAATTGATGCGTACTGCACGTGACTGGTCGCGTTGTGGTGGACCGCAGTATATGGTGCCAAGCCGTGAGCTGTGGAGCAATCAGTTGCCAACGTTACGTGTATTTAAATATCTGGTTGCAGCCAATGTCCTCAATGATTTCGAAGTAACCTCAGTTTATCGTGATCTGCCACTCAATAAATGTGCTGGTGGTGCTAACTCTTCACGTCACCTGTATAACTCTGCGATTGATTTCCGTATTGGCCCGGAATTCCCGCAGCCAGAAGATTATGCCTATATTGAAAATACCAAGTTCAAACTCTGCCAGTTCTGGATACAGCATGGTCAAAGCCTGAATATGGGCTTAGGTCTATATGCTTCAGGTCAGATCCATATTGATACCCAAGGTTACCGCACCTGGGGCCCGGATTTAAGCCGTAGATCTTCAATGTGTAATTACTAAGTCATTCCACCTACAATACAGAATCTGTAAATCGTTCTGTATTGTTCATTTTCAAAGCAAATATAAAACAATAAATTGCGCTCCACTGCGAAAGGTTTAAAATGCCTGCATCGCAACAAAGGTGCTCAAGCTATGCAACAAATGTGGACAGATCTCGACAATTATATTGATTCACATTTAATTCCAGATGATCCTATTCTGAAACAGACTCTTGAAAATACAGCTGCGCATGGATTTCCTGATCATCTGGCGGTAGCTGCCAATCAGGGCATGCTGTTACAGATGCTGATTCAGATGAATGGCTGCAAGCGTGTACTTGAACTGGGAACTTTTGCTGCATATAGCACCATGTGGCTGGCACGTGCCCTGCCTGAAGATGGTTATATCCTGACCATTGAAGGTCGTGATACGCATGCCGCGATGGGTCAGGAAAATATCGAGCGTGCCAACCTTAAACAGACAGTCGAACTTAAATGTGGCCGTGCGGCAGATATTCTAAAAGCCCTACCAGAAGATACAGAACCATTCGATTTTATCTTTATTGATGCGGATAAACAGAGCTATCCTGAATATCTGGAGCTCAGCCTGAAACTGTCTCGTTCAGGTACAGTAATCTTTTTAGACAACGTGATTCGTGCTGGGGCAATTATTGATTTGGACAATAATAAGCCAAGTATTGAAGGTATTCGCAGCATGTTTGAAGCAATGCAGAATCACCCGCGCCTACTTTCCAGTACCGCTCTACAGACCGTGGGCAGCAAAGGTCATGACGGTTTTGCACTGGCTATTGTCAAATAACAGTCTGAGAGCAAAAAACACCCAATAAAGTATTTTAAATATATAACAATAACTTATGAAATGTAACCACAGAGTTATCCACAATATATGAGGATAACTCTGATTATTTTTAAATCAAACTGTAACAATTTCCAACTTCAAGCTTTTTAATTTCGTGGAATTGTTATTTTAACTTTATAACGCTTTTTCCAATATTTTCCTTTACTTGGCAACCAGAAGCGGTACTTTGGAATTGCGGAAGATGGTGGTCGCGATACTACCCAGGAAGAACTGGTGGATTTTGCTGTGACTGAATGCACCCAGCACAATCAGCTGAATTCCCTGCTCCTGCTGATAAGACAGAATGTTCTCTGCCACATCACCATAGCGGTATTCAGGAACAACATCCAGTCCAGCTTCTTTCAGATAATTTAACGGTTCATTCAGGATTTCAGCATGATCTCCGACATACAGCAAATGACACTGTAGCAGTTTCAGTAAATCACTTTCTGAAATACGTTTCATCATCTGGATACAGGTTGGTGAATATTCGTAGGCAAAGATAAAGCGTGTTGGCGGTTTAAAGTTTTCACCCACTGTCATTACCGTACAATTGGCACCACGGATAAAGTTTTCCACATTAGTGCCCATCGGCTTGTTTTTCTCAGCAGAGCGTTCACCCAAACGTCCAATGACGACAATGTCATCAGGTCTGAGTAACTGAAAACTTTGTTCTAGGAAATCCCCTTTTTCCTGAATATGGATGGTGTTGATATTGTGTTTTTCTTTGATCTGGTCAGAAATATGCCGCAGCAGATTATTGCTATAGTCTAAAGCCAGTTCACTCTGTTTCTGTTCAAGTTCAGCCAGTTCTTTTAATAGCATGGCATTGCTTTCAAAACCAATCACACCACTAATTTCCCCCAAATGATAACTTGCAGGGTAATAATCCAAAACTTGCAATAACACCAGCTCGCGATGGGTCTGCTTGGCAATCCATGCAGCTGCTTCTGCGAGGGCATTAATGCATGGAGAAGAATCAATGCAGGCAATGACACGTTTCATGTTTAGCCTCTCTCATTATAATAAAAGTTCTTAGATATTTTTAAGTTAGCATAGCCTTCGGCAAATGTGCAGCAAATTCTGTAGCACAGGATTTGAATTATGTTATTTTTTATGTGACGTTCTAGTGGCTTATACATTTTTGAACTACTCGAACAATCCTTGTATCGTCTGAAACTCTAAACATATATTAATCCCGGTAGCGAATCAGTTTGGCCGGATTACCTGCAACGATCATGCGTTCATCCACATCTTTGGTTACCATACTATTCATACCAACAATGGCCTGATCCGCAATTTTCACTCCGTCTTTAATACCGACATGAGCACCAAGCCAGACATCACGGCCAATTTCAATCCCTTTGGAACGCACCGGCTGTTTATAAATGGGCTGTTCCAGCACCATCCCATGATCAAAAGCGTACAGGTGACAATAGGCCGCCATACGCACCTGATCATGTAACTTAATTCCTACCCGTCCACCATCCAGAATACAGTGGTGATTAATCGCGACTTCATTGCCAATTTCTAGTGGCCCATGCAAGGTACAGTCTGCTGCGATAAAGCTATGATCACCAATTACAATTTTTCGGCCCGGTTCAGCGAAAATATGTGCCAGTGGTGAAATAAAGCAGTTCTCACCAATCTCGACTGTTTCCATTTCACGCAGATAGTCCTGATATTCGCGCTGCCACTGTTCTGCCCAGCCCCGGTTTTTAGGCTTGAGTGACCAGTATAGCCACGGCATATAATTCAGACGATGCTTGTGCTGCTCGCGGTATTTCAGTAGAGGGTCCTGCTGCTCAGTCATCTTGGGGCTCATCTATAATTTTTAAGGCTTCACGTCCGCGGCTGATATCCTGAATCTTCAAAGCAAATGGCTCAATCTGATGTTTCTGCATTTGCGCAATAACCTCGACGCCTTCTGCGGTATAATCTTCCTGATAGTCAATCTGTTGCTGATTCAGCTCATACTGAAAAATAGCCCATTCACTAAAATTACAACGAAAGGACACTTTCTTCTTTTCAATCAGTTCAATCTTTTCAGCCAAGACCAGGCATTGCCCCGCACACCCCCCATAAGCACGAACCAAACCACCCGTACCTAGCTTGATTCCTCCATACCAGCGATTCACCAGCACCAATACATTGGTCAGCTCATTGCCTTCAATGGTCGCTAAAATCGGTCGACCTGCGGTGCCAGAAGGCTCGCCATCATCATTAAAACGCACATTATGTCCAATTTTCCATGCCCAGCACTGATGCGTCGTGGTGGTATCACGATAAGCTTCCAGAAAATCCTTTATATCCTGTTCGGATTCCACCGGCGTGGCAAAGGCCTGAAAGTGGCTTTTCTTGATCTCTTCTTCAAAACTGACAAGGCTGGCAATAGTAAAAGACATTGGATTCAAACAATAACATCACTGTGTTGCAGTATAACGTGTTTGCTAGCACAAACAAAAAAGCCCCTATACATAGAGGCTTGATTTTGTACAACTACTATGAAGGATTAGCGTTCGCGTAATGCTTCTTTGGCCTTGTTAAACGGTTTAACCAGATAATCCAGTACGGTTTTTTCACCCGTACGGATATCCACGGTTGCTACCATGCCCGGGGTGATATTAAATTCCTGTCCGGCTTTATTAGTCAGTTTGTCATTTTCGGTACGGATATAAACGCGGTAGTAAAACTGATCCTGCTTGACTTCATCACGTAGAGTATCGGGGGAAATCACAGTAACTTTACCTTTCAGGCCGCCATAAATCGAGTAATCATAAGCGGTGATTTTGACCAGCGCTTCCTGATCCGGACGGATAAAGGCAATATCACGTGGTGAAATACGCGCCTCGACCAGCAATTTTTCATCCAGCGGTACAATCGTCATCAACTTGCCGTTTTGTGGAATGACGCCTCCCAAGGTCATGACATCAATTTCCTTCACCACGCCACGTACTGGCGATTTGAAAATAGTCCGGTTCAGCGTATCGGATTTACCACGTACCACCTGTTGCTGAGTTTCCACATCAGTATTAGCTTTGGCAAGTTCTTCACACGCTTTCACAAAATACTGATTCCGCACATCATTCATCTGGTTTTGCAGGTCATTGGCTTCACGCTTTAAACGCAGAACTTCCACTTCGCTTGCAGCACCTTTTGCAACTAATGGTTCAGTCATAGCCAGTTCTTGCTGTACCAGTATCAATGCCTGCTGTAACCCTGCTAAAGATTGTTCCAGATTAGCACGACGCGATTTATATAATGCAGTTTCCTCTGCCACCAGTTTTGGCTCTTTGAGTACCTCTGGCGGGAAGGACAACGGCGCACCAGTGACTTCAGCACGTAAGCGTGCCGCAGTTGCACGCGAAGAAATTAACAGAGAAGCCGATTCACCCACATTGGATTCAAAACGGGTGGGATCCAGCTGCGCCAATACCTGACCCTGCTCGACAATTTCACCTTCTTTGACGTTAAGTTTGGTGAGGATACCACCTTCCAGAGACTGAATAACCTGTTCCTTGGAAGAGGGAATCACTTTACCGGTGCCTGTCGAAACTTCTTCCAGCTTGAACAACCATGCCCATGTCAGCAGAATCAGTAAGCCTATGCCAATGATCCAGATGATCACACTTGATTTTGGCAAAGGTGGTTCCTGAAAGCTGACTTTGGTTGAACGCTTGATTTCCTGTTGTGCACTCATGCGCTTGCTCCCGTAACACGCTTCGCTCCACCTTGTGATTGGTTCAGGATCTGGTCCCGCGGACCATCCATCACAATCTTGCCGTCATTTACGACAATAATGCGATCTACCAGTTCAAGTACCGCACGACGATGTGTAGCCACCACCATGGTTCGGCCAATCAGATAAGTTTTTAAATTATCAATCAGCTGTTTCTCAGAAACATCATCAATGGCAGCAGTGGGTTCATCCAGCAATAAAATTCGTGGTTGGCGAATCAGTAAACGAGAAAGTAACAAGGCTTGACGCTGCCCCCCAGAGAAGCCCACACCACCTTCCAGAATGATATGGTCCAGGCCTTCTTTTTTTCTCCTGAACAAAGCCCAATGCACCTGTGAGTTGCAAAGCTTCAAGGATTTGCTGGTCAGTTGCCAGTGGTGCACCCAGCGTCAGGTTTTCACGAATGCTGCCATAAAATAACTGTGAATTTTGATTCAGTAGGCTCATATCACGGCGCACATCTGCCGGATCAATCAGGTTCAGGTCAATCCCATCAAGTTTAACCTTGCCCTGTAACGGCGTTTGCATACCGGATAACAACTGCAATAAGGTTGATTTACCGGCACCATTACGCCCCAAAATCGCAATCTTCTCACCGGGCTTGATGTCCAGTTTTGGAATGACTAGAGTCGGTTTAGGGTCATCTTCACCATATTTGAATACTGCCCCGCTCAGCTCGTACTGACCTTCGAGTAATGGGCGGTGAATCAGATGTGAATAATCCGGCTGATCTACCGGCTTTTTCATCAGTTCATCTAAACCGTTTTTCGCGACTTTCGCCTGCTGTAAACGACCCAACACACCGGTAATTTGCGAAATTGGCGCAAGCATACGCGAAGACAGGATTGAACAGGCAACCAGTGCACCTGTGGTCATTTCACCTTCCATAACGGCAAAACAGCCCACTAATACGACGATGGCAAATGTCAGGCCTTGAATCTTTTGCGTCCAGGCGGTCATCAAACCAACGATTTTACGTTGCTGCATGTTGACATCCGCAGACACTTCATTCATATGGTTCCACTGGTTCTGGAAACGCGATTCAGCACGCAGTAGCTTGATGTCTTCAATTCCTTGTACTGCTTCCACCAGCAATGCATTACGGATTGCAGATTCACGCATGCCCATTTGTGCCAGCTCACCCAGTTTCTTCTGTGCCAGAATCCCCGGTAGAATCATTATAGGTACGACTAACAGCATCACCCAGAACAGGTTTCCGCCAATGAGCCAGAAAATCCCCAGGAACAGGAAGAAAAATGGCAGGTCGGCAATTGCAGTCACCGTAGTAGAAGTCACCAGTTCACGGACGCCTTCCAGTTCACGAATCTGTGAAATAAAAGTACCTGTAGATTTTGAACGCTCTTTATTTTTAATGCGTAAGGCATGACCAAAAACCTGGTCAGAAATACGTAAATCAGCGCGCTTGCCGATAATATCAGACAGATAGATCCGGGAGACGCGTAAGGTAAATTCGAAGATTGCCGCAATCAATACACCGCTTGCCAGTACCCATAAGGTCGGGATAGACTGTGAAGGAATGACCCGGTCATACACGTTCATGGAAAAGACAATGGTAGCCAGTGCGAGGATGTTCGCGATTAAAGAAGCAAACATCACATCGATATAACGCTTCCAGTCATTCAGGACAATTGACCAGAACCAGTTCTTTTCGAAAGGCTTGATATATTCATCGACCCGGGCATCGGGTACTGAAGACTCAGGACGTAAGATATAAAGGCTTTTAGCACCCTGCTTCAGATGTTCCAGGTTAAAAACCTGAGACAACCCCTGATCGCCACTGAGCTGTACACTAGCTTTGCCTTCACTATCAATGCGCTCGATGACACCCACTTCGCCATTTTCAAATTCTACCAATATTGGCAATTTCCATGGACTGAGCAGACTGGCATCAAACTTGTTTTTACGTACATTTAAACCGATCTGACGCGTGACAACTTTGAGCAGCTCGTCAACATCATGATGCTGGTTCCAGTCGAGTTGTAAGCGGATTCTTTCCTCAGATGGCTCGATGCGATAATGCTTGGCGATATTAAGTATCGCCTGAAGCCACGGCTGATAATTTATTGTATTATTCATGGCTGTACTTCAAACCCCTGAATAGAAATACGGTTAAGGTCATAAAGATCGCGTGTGCGACCGGTGACCTGAATGTACTGAACAATAGCGGTATAAATATCGTAGCGCGCGGTTTCAATTTCTTGGGCTGCGCTGTGAATTGCCTGCTCTGCATTAAGCAGATCGACTACGGTTCGAGTACCGAGTTTATATTGTTCCTGATACAGCTCTCTGGTGCGCACAGTGGTTGCACGGCGCTGTGCCAGAATGTCCATTTGTCGCTGTTTATTTTCAATCTGTTCGCGAATCAAACGGACCTGATCGACTACATCCAGATAGGCAGTATTGACCTGAGCACGTGCTGCTTCTTCAGCAAAACTGGCTGCACGGGTCTGTGATCTGGTCGCCCCACCTTGATAGAAATTACTGGTGGCTTCAATCATCACAGAGTTATAAAAGCCATCATCTTCATTATTATTCGGATTGCGGCCATTAATGGCCTGACTCATACTCCCTTTGATATTAGGGCGTGTCCTCATT
>NZ_DEZM01000018.1:0-7437 GCF_002364825.1 Acinetobacter sp. UBA3132
TTTGGATGAACACGCCTGTTGCACAATGGGGCGGTCGTGTGAAATATCAGGTAACGCCTGAAGTGTTTACTCAAGTGGGTGTTTATGAATACAACCCTGAAAATGTTTTGGAACGTCATGGTTGGAATCTGGATACTGATAATGCGGATGGTGTAACCATTCCGGCAGAGGTGGTCTGGACTCCAAAATCTTTTGTGAACGGTTTACCGGGTAGCTACCGTGTTGGTGGTATGTATAACACGGCTGATGATATTGCTAACCAAAAAGACATCGCAACAGGTGAAGGAAAAAACCGTACCTTTGCAGGCTGGTTAGCAATAGAGCAACAGTTAACATCGACAGGTAGTGGCCGTCAGGGTTTACATTCATTTGCTAATTTTACCTGGCATGACCGCGATACTAACAAAGTAGATAATTCACAACAAATTGGTGTGAAATATATCGGTCTTACGGACAGCCAGCCGAACGACATTTTAGGTTTGGCAGTGAATCGTGTGCATGTGAATGATCGCTTTGCGGATTCACGGCCAGCTTTCAATGCTGATGCAGAATACAATATTGAACTGAACTACAGCTATAACGCAACAAAGTGGCTAATGCTGCGTCCAAACCTGCAATATGTCATTAATCCAGGTTCAAGCAATAATGTAGATGATGCACTGGTACTCGGTTTGACTACACGAATCATCTTCTAAAGTTTGATCGTTCACGTTATAACTAAACAGGCTCTTGGGAGCTTGTTTTTATTTCTAGAGTGAAACTGTGCAATAAAAAGAGGAAATACAGCGTGGCATTACTATTTCAACCTATTCAATTTGGATCACTGCAACTTCAAAATAAAATCGTAATTGCGCCGATGTGTCAGTACTCTGCAACAGAGCAGGGGGAAATTACCTATTGGCACGAACAGCAATGGGCCAATTATGCTTTGTCTGGTGCCGGTTTATGTATTGTGGAAGCGACTGCGGTACAGCCACAAGGTCGGATTAGCTATGCAGATCTGGGATTGTGGAATGATAGCCAGACAGCACAGATCAAGACCTTACTGGAAAAGGTGCGATCTCTTTCGCCAATGCCCTTTGCGATTCAGCTGGCACATGCTGGGCGTAAAGCCTCTACAGATAAACCTTGGGAAGGCAAGGGGCAAATTGCACCAGATCAGCCTTTAGGCTGGCAGACTGTCTCTGCCAGTGATATTCCCTTTCAAGCACATGAGCACCCACCAAAAGCCTTAAGTCTTGAGGAAATCCAGCAAGTAATTCAGGACTTTGCTGCCAGTGCCAAGCGTGCTGTCGAAGCAGGATTTGAGCTGATTGAGCTTCATGCTGCGCATGGCTATTTGCTGCATCAATTTATGTCACCTCTGTCGAATCAGCGCCAGGATCAATATGGCGGTTCATTTGAAAACCGGATTCGTCTGACTTTAGAGGTCTTTAAAGCGATGAAAGATGCGGTTCCTGAAGGCTATCCGATTGGCGTGCGTATTTCTGCAACCGACTGGATGAAAGAGGTTGAAAGCTGGAACATTGAGGCTGCTGTTGAACTTTCTGAAGCGCTGGAAGCATCGGGAGCTGTTTATATCCACGTTTCGAGTGCAGGTTTACATGTAGACCAGAAAATTGATGTGCATCCGAATTATCAGGTTCCTTTTGCAGAAGCGATTAAAAAGGCGGTCAATATTCCAGTGATTGCGGTCGGTTTGATTACGGAAGCGATGCAGGCAGAAGGAATTCTGCAATATGGACAGGCAGATGCTATCGCGCTTGCGCGTGGCATTTTGTATGATCCACGCTGGCCATGGCATGCAGCTGCGACACTCGGTGAAACCGTAGAGGTGACGCCTCAGTATTTGCGTTGCCAGCCACATGGTTTGCGAGATCTGCTTAAGCCTTTCTCTTCAGCGGACAAATAAAACTGCTTGTTAAATGAGGGGAAGTTAATCGTTCAGGGATGAACATATTAAGGAACAATGCAGTAAAACTGCAGAAAATTAATGTTATTCACTATTCTATTTCCAATTTGTGCCGTCGTGTTTTTAGGTTATATCGCTGCACGAACCCAATTTATCACCCCCTCGCTGATTACGGCGATGAGCCAGTTTGTAATGAAGATTTCCTTGCCAGCTTTTCTGTTACAAGCCTTGGCAAGTAAACATCTCAGCGATATCTGGAGTCCACAGTATTTTATTGCCTATGCGGGCGGTTCTTTGCTGCTCTATGGCTTGGTATTTTTCTGCTGCCGCTATTTCTTCAAGGCTTCTCTCACTGAGTCCGGTGTGCTGGCCATGGGTGGCTCCATGTCCAATACCGGGTTTATCGGCACGGCGATACTGACTTTATTGATTGGTTCACATTCAGCAATTTATCTTTCATTGACTCTTATTGTAGAAAATCTGCTGATCGTGACCTTGATGCTGATTCTGGCTGAACGGGGTCTGCAGGCTCCCGGTACAACTGGCAAAAGTATATTGACTGGAACATTGCTACGGATCTTGAAAAATCCGGTGATTCTTTCGATTATGCTGGGTATTTTGTGCATAGTTCTAGATATTCAACTACCAGAATTACTTAGCTCTACCTTAAAAATGTTAGGGCAAACTGCATCGCCACTGGCCTTATTTGTGATTGGTGGTAGCCTGATTGGCATGAATCTCAGCTCACTGACGGCCTTTAGCTGGTTCCTGACAGCCATGAAAGTCCTCGTCATGCCATTGCTGATTTTCAGTTTATTATCGGCTTTTGATGTCAGTCGTGAGATGCTTTTTATCGGCACATTGCTGGCGGCATTGCCAATGCCAATCGCTTTTGGGATTTTTGCCCAGCATTATGGGGTACAGGAAAAAGCTTTACCGCCATTGGTACTCAGTACCTTAATGGGCTTTATTGTGGTGGCAGTCATCCTGACTCAGTCTGGCTATTTTCTCAGTTAAACATTCCAATAAAAAAGCCCCGAATCAGGGGCTTTTTATAGCTTAGGTTAGCTTTTCTTTTGCGCCGTTGGTTGAGCTGGTTTCTTGCTTTGTTCAGCAATCATTTTCTCTACTGCCGCCAGAGACTCTTTGGCCTGTGGAATATTTTCCTGAGCCAAGGCACTAAAGATTTTCTTCGCTTCAGGCAGGTTTTGCGGCACGATATTACCATTGGCAAACATGTTAGCGACTGCCATCAGGGCAGGGATATAGCCTTTCTTGGCAAGCTCCTGAATCGAGCTTAAACCTTGCTGAATCGGTTTTTCATCCTTATTTTTAAAGCCCATGCTGATGTCATACAGGGCTTTGGCATGAATCGCCTGGAAATTATCTTTTTTAATCAGTGGTTGAAGTTTTTTCAGTGCTTGCTGATCAGAAGCAGGTTTTCCTTCAGCAAAAAGTAACACTGCCAGATCCACAGTAGCATCATCAAAACCGGCGCTAGATGCGCGTTCCAGATATTGTTTGGCTTTGGTCAGATCCTGTTTCAGCCCCATTGTGCCGCCTGCATAATTTTTACCGAGGACATAGTTGGCAACCGGGTAGCCTTTGCTTGCTGACTGTTCATACAGTTGTACCGCTTTTTTCTCATTCTTTGCGGTGCCCTGACCAGTCTGGGTTAAATAGCCTAAGTTATACAGTGCTTGAGCATTCCCTTTCTGTGCTAACTCATTTAGTAAAGTGTGAGCACCCTTAAAGTCATTGGCTTTGACTAAGGCTTCAACCTTGGCAAATTGAGGATCAACTGCTTCAGCTTTGGTATTTGCATTGGCAAGTGCATATTGAGTTGAAACTGCGAGCATCGCAGCAAATATTATTTTTTTCATGGTTCCTGGACCTTGTTGTATGCAACACCTGATTCCGTGGTGTTTTTTAAATTATTACAGCTACATCATAAAATGATTTTATACTTTGTAAATATCCTAATTGTCACGAAATACAAATATAATAGAGAGTGATGAAGAGAAGATGAAGACTATTTTTACCACAAAACTTTGAAATTCTATGAATCTCTGATTAAATCCGCCTTTGAGCCATGAAGTAGGGTGAAACAATGTTTATTAAAGGCATTAAACGTGCATATGATCAAATCAGTAAGGATGACAGTATCGCTGATGAGGATAAGTTCGATGCATTACTCATGCGATTGGGTCAAAACTTTTTAGTCAGCAATGAAGACCGTGTATATATTTTTGAACATGAAGGTAAAACTGCACGCTTCGATGCGAAACATGCACGCGCTTTTCATTTTAAAGATTATGTGATTAAAGACATGAACAAATTGTTCCATGATTTTAATCTTTAAAAAAATCCTCCATATAGGAGGATTTTTTTAAAGTGATTTTCTTATTGTGGACGAGCGACATCACCACTGAGTGCTTCAGGCAGGTCGAGTACAGTCAAACCTAATTCAATAAGCGCTTCCGGTTTAGCAACCACGAGTGCTTTAAAGCCGCCGTCAATATTGACACTGTTTACGACTTCTACATCATTATTCAGTTTGCTTGCGATAGCAGGTGCTGCACCTGTACCTTGTACCAGATGCAACCAGTGTTTCGGTTTGGCTTTGAACCATAAACGGGCAATGACTTCCTGACCGAGGTAACACCCCTTGTCATAGTGGATGCCTTCACGCTGATGCAGGCGCAGTTCTTGTGGCTGGAATTGTTCTGCGGTTGCTGCCTGAATCCATGCCTGACCTGATTCAATTGCATTCATTTCCCAAGCTTGAGTATCCGTTGCTTCAGGACTAAATTCGCTATGAATACCTACAGTAACTGGATAAGCTGAACCTACTTCTTCTAACTTCATTTTGGAGAAAGCGCCAAACTTGCGGATGTGCTTGGCAAAGTCTTCGGCCTGATCAGCAGTCACAACAATTTCAAAGCTTTCAGCGTTAATTTTTTTCAGCCATAAACCAAATAGAATGCGTCCTTTTAAACTACAGATTGCGGTATAGCGTGTCTGGTTTTCAGCCAAGGCTTCAGTATTTAAAGTCACTTGACCTTGCAGGAATTTTTGCGCATCTACTCCATTCAGCGTAAATAAGGTAAAAGCAGGAGATGTTGCCATGATCAGCCTCAGTTTGAATACTAAAAATCAATCAAGCTATTGTGCAGCAAGCATTATCTCTAGGCAAATAAAAAAGCCCGCAATATCAGATGCAGGCTTTTAATTAAAAGCGAGAGTTAATGATGATGGTCATGTGAACCAGGTAAATCGGCATTACAGTCAAATTTGCCGCCACAGATTCGTACATATTCCATCATGCCCTGATCTTCATGATCGAGAATATGACAATGCTGTACAAAGTCACCTTCGAATTTCTTGTAATGACTTCGAACAATCACTTCATATCCCGGTTTAACAAAAATGGTATCCTTGAATTGTCCTTTTAAACCTCGGTACTGGACATCATCCAGCTCATTGGGCGTGGTTGCAGGTTCAGATATTGTTTCACTTACGTCCTTTTTATCCGGGTTTAAAATTTTAACAATCTGGAACGGATTGACATGGATATGGAAAGGATGTCCCAGATTTGCGCTGGTCAGTACCCATTCATCGACTTTACCTATTTCTAGCTTACGCACATATTTGCCATTGACCACACTTTCTCCAGTGAAGGTTTCTCCAAAACTATAAATGCCTGGATGATCAGCATAACGATAACCGAATTTACCATTTGGACCAAAAGAGGCATCGAAAGTAGAGCGTTGTTGCGGTCTGTCTCGAATCAGGTTATCTATTTCTCTGGTCATCAATGAGGGATGATCAGTAAAGGCAGACAGATTAAGTTGCGCTAATTGCGCCTGAATCTCCTTGCTTAAGCCGATTTTCTGTGCCTGATCTTTTAAAAACTGAGCAGCAGTTTGCGCCTTCAACTTGGTGGATTTGACATTTACCCAGCCCAGCAGCTGTGCATTTAGCCCACTGTTAGGAGATAACTGTGGGGTGATTTCACCGGAAGTTCTGGTATTGATTTCATCATCAATATTTAATCTTGAATCAAAGATGCAGTATTTATTGGTGGAGGGAAAGCTGAGCATGGCATCGTGACGATAACCTGGCTGGAACACGGAAAGGGTACGGGTCTGAGCCTGGGTCATCGTTAAACCGTCTTGGGCAATCGTGTGAACTGGCAGGCTGGTCAGTTGATCGAAAGCAACTTTTGAGGCGGGAATGAGAATATCCCCCTGATAGGAAAGACAGGTATCCACCGTTTGTTTGGCAGTATATTGACTGGAGCCAGGTAATTCTTTAATGATTAAGCCAATAGTGTCCCGCACCCCTCCATGAATCATACGCCAGCGGTTAAATTCATTTTGATTGACCTGAATTTCGCCTAATACTTTGCCATTAATTGAAGTGTAGTAGTTATTTAACCCCCAAGAGTTGAAGCTATTCAGACCAGCATAGTTTTCCATCGTGCCTATACCGGCCCCTTTACAATCATTGCTGTTTAAAGATTGGCCTTCAGTGTCAGTACAGTCATATTGAATTTGCTGGAAGACCAGGATTTTTTCATTTGCATCATTATGCTTGGCTTTATCTTTCCATAAAATATCGAGATCACCTGTAGACGTCACCTTGCCATTTTTCACTTTAGGTACACGGCTTCCTTCCACAATGAGCGGACCAGCCATCCCACTAGATACCTGAATTGCGGTCGAGCCATGTAAATGGGCATGGTACCAGTAAGTGCCCGCAGGATGATTGGGTTCAATCTTATATTGATAATCAAGATTCGCCTGCGGGGCAATTTTCAGGAAGACATTGTCACTATTTCCCTGAGGGCTGACCCAGAAACCATGTGTATGCAGGTTGGTGGTATTAAAACAATGGGGTTCATTCGGATCGAGAATATTTTCACAGCTTTCAGGTGTTTCATCAGGTAGCTGATTATTTAAATTAATCGACAAGGTTTCACCCTGTTTGACCCGAATCTGTGGACCCACCAGTTCATCTACAATTCCGGTTTCACGTGCTTCCTGCCTGTTCAATAAACTGGCTTTAGTCAAGTAACCCCGAACCAGTAATTGATCCCATTGTAATTGCCTCGGGTTATAAATCTTATTGGTCTTATATGCCGCAACCAGTTCGTATTTACCTTTAGCACCTTTCTGCAGCAAGGGTGGATTATTAATGAGTGACTCCGATTTACCAGAGGCGGGGGGGGAAGGGGGAGAAGGATGATCCGGTTTAGTGGGGTGGGTAGGAGTAGGTTTAGTCGGATTGTATGGATCGGAGGGCTTTTTCCCTCCAATCCAGCTGGAAGCCAAAACTGCCACTAATACAGTAATGATCCCAATAATGGCGATCTGTAACATGTTCTTCACCTTTATTAATTTTTATGTTGTGTGTTGTTGTTATGAAGTACTTACCGCCTAGATGTACTGAAATGTTTTAAGGGTGAATATCACCAAATTGGGATATACAGATAGATGACAAGCAAAGGTCAAAACTATTCA
>NZ_DEZM01000018.1:7610-12173 GCF_002364825.1 Acinetobacter sp. UBA3132
AAAATAACTATTAAGTTTTTGAATTAATTATGATATTTAAATTAATTTGCAAGAAATCATCGACTGTAAAAAAATCTTAAAAAATTTAGGGATTTTAATCTGGCTCACTTGCTTTACAGGTTCTCAGGTACCAAGCGCATATTGCATTTTCCTAAAAACTAAAAAGAGATAGAAATAAACCTGAAAAATTTTATTGATGCTATGGTTTATTGTCAGGCTAAGGATCTTGCCAAAGATGGAAAAGAGTCAAAAAATTATCTATTCAACTAGTGCTATTTCTACCCAGAAACTCAGGTCATCTAAAAATCGTCTTTTGCCTTTAAATGAAAAAATAAAAGATACCGTTAATCTTAAATAAGTCTATTTTTTGAGCTACAAGGCTATTCTCATACTAAAGAATAAGAAGGATTTGCCCGGTTTTTTTCTAGAAAATAAGGATTTAGAGCCATTCTTTTAAAGAATATGTATCCATTTATTTCAAAAACGCTGTTTTTTATATATAAGTTTATGAAATATAAAAGATTTGGGAAATGGCTTTTCCACAGTGTACTATGCCTGCAAAACGATGTGAAACATCTACAACAAGTATGCAGTACAGAAGAACGATTCAAGAGGCAGGTAAGCTATGAACAACAACTACCGTAAACCGCTGCAAGGTACCCAGCTGGAATATTACGACGTGCGTCAGGCCGTTGAAGATATTCAGCCAGGCGCATATGCCAAACTTCCCTATACCTCCAAAGTGCTGGCAGAGCAGTTGGTACGCCGTTGTGATCCTGCCATTCTGGAACAGTCACTGCGTCAGTTAATTGAGCGTAAGCAGGAACATGATTTTCCTTGGTATCCGGCACGTGTGGTGTGTCATGACATTTTGGGGCAAACGGCACTGGTCGATCTTGCCGGTCTGCGTGATGCGATTGCCGATCAGGGCGGTGACCCCTCCAAAGTCAATCCGGTGGTGCCAACCCAGCTGATTGTCGACCACTCGCTGGCGGTGGAGTATGGCGGCTTTGATCCGGATGCATTCCGTAAAAACCGCGAAGTGGAAGACCGTCGTAATGAAGACCGTTTCCATTTTATTGAATGGACCAAAACGGCTTTTGAAAATGTTGATGTGATTCCAGCCGGTAACGGCATCATGCACCAGATCAATCTGGAAAAAATGTCACCGGTGATTCAGAACCGTGACGGTGTTGCATTCCCGGACACTTGTGTTGGTACAGATTCGCATACGCCACATACTGATGCATTGGGTGTAATTTCGGTGGGTGTTGGTGGCCTGGAAGCTGAGAACGTGATGCTGGGCCGTGCATCCTGGATGCGTCTGCCAGATATTATCGGTGTAGAGTTAGTTGGACAGCGTCAACCGGGCATTACCGCAACAGATATCGTTTTGGCCTTAACTGAATTCCTGCGTAAAGAACGTGTTGTGGGTGCGTACTTAGAATTCTTTGGTGAAGGTGCTGACAGCATGTCAGTGGGTGATCGCGCCACAATTTCTAATATGACCCCTGAATATGGTGCAACGGCTGCCATGTTCTATATTGATCAAAACACCATTGATTATCTGACCCTGACTGGTCGTGAATCAGAACAAGTCAAACTGGTTGAAGGCTATGCCAAGGAAATTGGTCTGTGGTCATCGGAAATGACACAAGCGGAATATCCACGTGTACTGCGTTTTGACCTGTCGACTGTGACCCGTAATATTGCTGGTCCATCGAATCCGCATGCGCGTGTTTCAACTGCTGACCTGAAAGAGAAAGGCATTGCCGGTGTGGTAGAAAACCGTACCGATGGCCTGATGCCAGATGGTGCGATCATCATCGCGGCGATCACTTCATGTACCAATACTTCCAATCCACGTAATACTGTTGCAGCAGGTTTATTGGCACGTAAAGCCAATGAGCTTGGTTTAGTGCGTAAGCCATGGGTGAAATCATCTTTTGCACCTGGTTCTAAAGCAGCTGCGCTGTACTTGGAAGAAGCAGATGTACTTGAAGATCTGGAAAAACTGGGCTTTGGTATCGTAGCCTATGCATGTACGACCTGTAACGGCATGTCGGGCGCACTCGATCCAAAGATTCAGCAGGAAATTATTGACCGTGACCTGTATGCCACAGCGGTATTGTCCGGTAACCGAAACTTCGATGGCCGTATCCATCCGTACGCGAAACAGGCTTTTCTGGCATCTCCACCATTAGTCGTGGCTTATGCAATTGCCGGTACGATTCGTTTTGACATCGAGAAAGATGCCTTAGGCACAGACAAAGATGGCAATCCGATTTACCTGAAAGACATCTGGCCATCGGATGAAGAAATTGATGCATTGGTCAAAACTTCGGTGAAGCCTGAGCAGTTCCAGAAAGTCTATATTACAATGTTTGATTTGGGCGAAGTCGAGCAGGCGGCAAGTCCGCTATATGACTGGCGTCCACAAAGTACTTATATTCGTCGTCCGCCATATTGGGAAGGAGCTTTGGCTGCACCACGTACTCTGGCAAATATGCGTCCGTTAGCAATCCTTGGCGATAACATCACTACCGATCATTTATCTCCATCAAACGCGATTGTGTTGGATTCAGCAGCGGGTCAATATCTGGCGAAAATGGGCTTACCTGAAGAAGATTTCAACTCTTATGCCACGCACCGTGGCGATCACCTGACTGCACAGCGTGCAACCTTGGCGAATCCGAAGCTGTATAACGAAATGGTGGTACGTTCTGACGGCACCATCAAACAAGGTTCTAAAGCGCGTGTGGAGCCGGAAGGCGAAGTGATGCGGATGTGGGAAGCGATTGAAACCTACATGAACCGCAAGCAGCCTTTGATCGTGATTGCTGGTAAAGACTACGGTCAGGGTTCAAGTCGTGACTGGGCAGCCAAAGGTGTGCGTCTGGCTGGTGTAGAAGCGATTGTGGCTGAAGGTTTTGAGCGTATTCACCGTACCAATCTGGTCGGTATGGGCGTTCTTCCACTTGAGTTTAAACCGGGTACAGACCGCAAGACTTTAAAGCTGGATGGTACAGAGTTGTATAGTGTGATTGGTAATATTGCACCACGTTCGACTTTGACACTTGTGATTGAGCGCGCAACTGAAGATGGTAAGGAACAGACGATTGAAGTGCCTGTGACCTGTCGTCTGGATACCGAAGAAGAAGTGCATGTGTATGAAGCGGGTGGGGTATTACAGCGCTTTGCACAGGACTTTTTAGAGGGGAATTTGGTTTAATAATTTTATTAATAAAGCCTTTATGTTTTAACTAAAGGCTTTATTATATTTAAGTTTTTGAAAAGCAAAATATTTGAGATTAGTATGAATGTTAAGTTTGATTTTTTAATCGATTCTGAAGACTTTTCAATTGACATGAAAACTGGTCTTGAAAGTTTGGAAGGTGTTTCTGATACATTTAGATTAATCGGTGAGGCTTTATTAACTGATGACCTTGCTGATCGAAAAACTCATAGAAATGATGTAAGGACTAACTTAGAGAAGAACTTTAAAGGTTCTTATGGTCAAGTTTTTAGTTTAGAGCCTCATGATCGAGATGCGATTTTAGCTTTAAGAAAGATGGGGAAAGATACGTTTGTTGAGCTCGTTGAGCATTTTATATCTGAAGCATTGTATGAGGATCCAAAAGAGTTGAGCCAAGAAGCACTAGCCGTCCTAGAGCAGTTATCTAATAGAACAATCAAGCAATTGATGAAAAAATTAAGAAATCCATTAAGAACATTACATAAAATTCATAGAGCATTTGGTTATTCCTTAAAAATTAGATATAGAAAATATGCTCATGAACCTGTATTAATTCAAAATTTTAATGCTACTACTTATGAAGCACTTAATGCTGTGGAACAAAATGAGATTATAGATATCAAAGCGGCAGTGACAAAGTTAAATGTACATACTGGTAATGGGAGAATTCAAATGCAAAATGCAGATAGTACTGTTGCATTTGGATTCGGAAAAGTATTTGAAAGTTTACCAGTTGAGACAAAGAGAATTTTTTCTGGAAATCTTAATCATATTATGGGTGCGGATAAAGAAAACTGGTCATACCTAGATTTAAAAGTTTCACCTGTAAAATTGGGTGATGGACGTATTGTAAAATATATTTTTAAAGAGTTTGCCTAAATGAAAAATTATATTTGGGCCGCTGGAATTGCTTTATTTTTAGCATTTTCTAGCTATATCTACCAATTTTATATGGTTTTAGGCTTTCCTTTATCCAAAGACCAAGCAGTATGGGGGCAGTTAGGTGATTTCATTGGTGGACTTCTAAATCCATTATTTGGATTTATTTCTATAATTTTATTAATTAAATCCCTAAGTTTACAAAATCAATCTAACAGAAAGTTGATTGAGCAAATTGAGAATACAAAGCGAACAGAGAGCTTGAAAAGTTTTGAAAACCTTTTCTTTAACCTGATTGATGTCAAGAATGGCTATTTCTCTCATTTTCTAGTGGAATTAAACTTATCTGCAAGCGAGACGAGGACTTTTGCAAAGGATATAGCTGTAGATAAATTAGAAATAATTATTCAAAAATTTAGAGAGAACTC
>NZ_DEZM01000056.1:0-5846 GCF_002364825.1 Acinetobacter sp. UBA3132
CCCATTTTGTGTTCAATCGAACCTGGACCTACCGGATTACGTTCGCCCATTGAACCATCTTCATTCACCAAGAATTTAGGCACGATGAACAGGGAAATACCGCGAGAGCCCGCAGGTGCATCCGGTGTTTTTGCCAATACCAGGTGAATAATGTTCTCAGCCAGGTCGTGGTCACCACCAGTAATGAAGATTTTGGTACCGGTAATGCTGTAAGTACCATCACCATTGCGTTCAGCTTTGGTTTTGATGATACCGAGGTCAGTACCCGCATGTGGTTCGGTTAGACACATGGTGCCTGACCATTCGCCAGAGTAGATTTTTGGCAGGTAAGTTTCTTTCTGTTCTTGAGAACCATAGCTGTTCAGTGCCATACCCGCACCGACAGACAGCAATGGATACAGCATGAAAGAGGGGTTAGTAGCGAAAAGCATTTCATCTGACAGAACGGTCAGCATTTTTGGCATTTCCTGACCGCCCCATTCAGCATCAGCACCAAGGCCAATCCAGCCGCCTTCAGCATATTGTTTGAATGCTTCTTTAAAGCCTACAGGTGTGGTCACAGCGCCATTTTCATATTTCGCGCCTTCTTCATCACCGGTACGGTTCAATGGAAGGGTGACGTTCTGCGCAAATTTAGCCATTTCTTCAAGAATTGCTTCTGCTGTTGCAGCGTCTAAATGGGCTAAATTTTCATTGGCTTGCCAGAATTGTTCAGCATTGAATACATCGTTCAGGATGAATTTCATATCGGCAAGTGGCGCGTTATAAATTGGCATAGTGGGTCACCTGTTTCTTGTTTGAATCGATTGATTTTGAGTCAGTCTAATGCATTAAAAATCTTATTATTAGACGACTAAAGGTTAATTCTGTAACGCTTTATAAAGAAAAAGGACGCTTTAAAAGTAACCGTCCTTTTCCTTGTTTCTGCATTTAAAATTGCATCAGCTTAGAATGCGAAATGTTCCGCATCCAGGCTCATTAACGGCTCTACACCAGTCGCAATCACGTCAACATGCGAGCGTACACGTGGCAGGATCTTCTTGAAGTAGAAGCGTGCAGTGGTTACTTTGGCATTGTAGAAGTCGACATCGGTAGTACCCGCAGCCAAGGCTTCTTGTGCAACCAGTGCCATACGAGCCCATAGGTAAGCAAGCGTTACATAGCCAGAGAAATACATGTAATCAACTGCCGCAGCACCGACTTCTTCAGGGTTTTGCATTGCACGCATACCAATTTGCATGGTCAAATCGCCCCATTCTTTGTTCAGCGCTGCAAGCGGTTCAACAAATTCTTGCATTGCTGCGTTGTCTTTGTTGGCTTCTGCGAATTTGTGAATGATCTTGGTGAAGTCTTTCAGCATCGCGCCTTGCGTACCCAGAACCTTACGACCTAACAAGTCAAGTGCTTGGATTTCAGTAGTACCTTCGTATAAGCAAGCAATACGTGTATCACGTACGATTTGCTCCATACCGTGCTCGGAAATAAAGCCGTGACCACCAAACACCTGTACACCGTGTTTTGCAGCTTCTGAACCGGTTTCGGTCAGGAAGGCTTTGGCAATTGGCGTCAATAAAGACAAGATGTTGTCAGAGAATTTACGATCTTCTTCAGTTGCACCTTGTTCAACGATATCTGCGTGTAGACTCAACAGATGCACTAGTGCGCGACCACCTTCTGCAAATGCTTTCTGCGTCAACAGCATGTTACGTACCGCAGGATGCACAATGATTGGATCTGCTTCTTTTTCAGGGGCTTTCGGGCCAGAAAGTGAACGCATTGCCACACGGTCTTTGGCATAAGCCAATGCA
Organism: Acinetobacter sp. UBA3132; assembly: GCF_002364825.1. NCBI lineage: Bacteria > Pseudomonadati > Pseudomonadota > Gammaproteobacteria > Moraxellales > Moraxellaceae > Acinetobacter > Acinetobacter sp. UBA3132. Next base: position 1,809 of record NZ_DEZM01000056.1, read on the forward strand.
CCTTGGAAAGAACCTTCAGATGCTGCAAGACCTTGAACGGCTGTACCAATACGCGCAGTGTTCATGAACGTGAACATGCAGTTTAGACCACGGTTTTCAGGGCCAATCAAGAAACCTTTCGCGTTATCAAAGTTGATCACACAAGTTGCGTTACCATGAATCCCCATTTTGTGTTCGATTGAACCGCAACGAACTGCGTTACGCTCCCCTAAAGAGCCATCTGCATTTACATTGAACTTTGGTACGATAAATAAAGAAATACCCTTAGTACCTTTAGGTGCGCCTGGTAAACGTGCCAATACGATGTGCACGATATTCTCTGCCATGTCATGTTCACCAGCAGAGATAAAGATTTTCTCGCCAGAAATTGCATAGCTACCGTCTGCTTGTGGTTCAGCTTTAGTACGGATAATACCTAAGTCAGAACCTGCATGAGATTCGGTTAAACACATGGTTCCGGTCCAGACACCTGATACCAGATTTGGCAGATAGGTATCTTTTTGTTCTTGAGAACCGTGGTGCTCAAGGGTACGTACCGCACCGTGAGATAGACCTGGGTACATGCCCCATGCCCAGTTTGCTGTACCTACCATTTCTGAAATCACGTTTCCTAAAGAAACAGGTAGACCTTGACCGCCATATTGCTCTTCAGCAGAAAGCGATGGGAAACCCAGTTCGATATATTTTTGATACGCTTCTTTAAAGCCGGTCGGCGTGGTGACTACACCATCGTTCCAGGTACAGCCTTCGCGGTCGCCCACCTGGTTTAAAGGAGATAATTCGTTTTCACAGAAGTCTGCAGCAGCTTCTAAATATTGGTCAACTAACTCACGGCTTACGTTTCCAGAGAATGCAGGGAGTTTTGCATAATGTTCTTCAGCATTTAATAATTCATGCAAAACAAATTGCATATCACGTAGTGGCGCTTTGTATTGTGGCATATCGGTTTCCTCAATACTGGTTTATACCAGCGTTATAATCCTGAATTAAATTGAAACGTGCCTTCATTGACACGTATTGACATGGTCTAATCGTGCAACATCTTCCTTGTTGGCACAAGCATTTCAAGGCTATTTCTTGGTGACTGTAAAGTCAAAGATAATTACCCTTGAAATCTTAAGTATATTGAGTGTAAACGTTTTTATAAAAAAATATCTGACACGAATGGTCAAAAACCTGCACACTTAGATAGACTTAGTTCTAACAATCAACACGCATAAAAAAAGACACCCGGAAGTGCCTTTTTTAATAATAAATTTGAAACGTTCAGTTAAGACGCCTTAACGGCTGGTGCTTTAACTGGAGCATTTGGCTGGAAACGGACGTGACACTGACCATTAATGGTTTTTTCACCTATTTTGAGCTGTACAGCTGCGCCATCTTTTTTACCTTGACAGGCCTGAACAGCAGCTTTTTGCTGTGCCTGACGTTGAGCCAGACGCTGGTCAAACTGTTTTACCATTTCCGCACGTTGCGCATCAGTCAGTGCTTCACCACGGTTTAATGCTCCGCGAAAGTCACCACGCATTGGGCGATGTTCACCTTTCATACCACGGAACTCGCTACGCGCAGCTTTCATATCTTTACGGTCTGCTTTGAAAGAGATCTGACAAGTACCGTCTACAGTTTTATCACCGGCTTTCACCTGAATTGCACTGCCAACAGCTTTGTTATCACAGGCCTGTTGCATTTGCTTATGCAGCTGCGCACGTTGTGCACGCATTTGCTTGAACTGTTCACGCTGTTCTGCAGTCAGATGACGACCTTTATGATCTTGATGATGTTTCATCATTTGCGAATGATCTTCACTTGGTGCATGCTTGGTCGATTGACACGCGGTCAATGCCCCCATTGATAACACACTTGCACCCAGGACGATGATTTTTGTCATTGCTTTCATTGAATTTTTCCAAGCCACGAGCCTGATCTGTATGTTGCAAAGAATAAACAATAAAGATGAAGAAACAATGAAGAGTTTTTTCAGCTTGTGTTCGCTACAATAATGAATCTAGAGGAAAAACTGAGACTCTGCTTTTGAATATTCGCCGCATTCCGATTGCACTCCGGCTGTTTTTAACAGTGCTGTTTACCACCTTGGTGATTACCACGGTGAGTCTCGGTGTGCTTCATCTCAACATGCAGCGTAATTTCACCCGCTATGTTGCCGATGTGGAAATGCAGAAACTTGATCATGTCATTGAAAACCTGGCCGAAGTCTATGGCGTTTATAATGACTGGGGCAATGCAATTCAGGCTCAGATCCTACAGATCGAAGGTGAGGCAGCGCCGGACGATTATGACCGTTTGTCACGCTGGTGGTTACGTCGTCAGTATGATATTGCCTTACAGCAACGTTATTTTCAGGATCACACCCTAGCCAATGTAGCACCAAGCCTGATGGGCACAGATGCTGAACAACGTACTGTAAATGAGGAAGAACTGCGTGTATTGGCAGCAAATTTACCTTCGCAGTTTCAGCCTTTTGAAGGTTTGAAGTTCCCGCTGAGTTCTAATCAGAACCTGTTTAGAACCGATCGTAAAAATGGCTCGCAGTTAACAACGCAGCCGCAAGCGGGTAAAAAACAGTTTATCCAGATGCCTGACCGTTTGGGTCTGAGCTCACGTTTATCTCTTTATGATGCCAAACGCCGTTTTGTCGTGGGTGAACCTTCGGATGAGCAGATTTCTTATCGCCCGATTATGGTAGACGATAAAATTGTCGGTTACCTGGGGCTAAAACCGGTACTGGATCAGGAAGATGCATTAAGTATCAATTTCTTTAGTAATCAGAAACGTTACCTGTTCCTGGTATATGGCCTCAGTATCCTGACCAGTCTCATCGCTGCACTCTTGTTAGCGACTTATTTCAAAAAGCCGATTCAACGCTTGTTGCAAGGTACACGTGAGTTAACCAAAGGCAATTATCAGCATCAGGTTAAAGTTAACCGCAATGATGAGCTGGGTGATTTATCCAATGAGTTAAATCAATTAGCTGTCATTCTCAATCAACATGAGACTTCACGTCGCCAATGGGTAGCGGATACCTCACATGAACTGAAAACACCACTAGCCGTGTTGCAGGCACAGATTGAAGCGATGCAGGATGGAATCCGTAAGCCAACCCCAGAACATTTTGCTTCGATGCTGGCACAGGTGACCAGCCTGAAAAAACTGACTCTAGATTTGGCAGCCCTGGCACAGGCTGATGCCCAGCAATTGCAGATGTATGTCAGTACGATTAATCCATGGGATGTGGTACAGCAGGAATTAATGAACTTCCATCCAAAGTTTGAACAGGCGCAATTAACTGTGACTGCGGAAGGTGAAGGCGCAGATGTAGAGCTGGATCTGGACCGCTTTAAACAGATCGTGGCCAATTTGCTGAGCAACAGTATTCGCTATACTGAAACGGGTGGACAGGTACATATTCATACTGAACAGAATGACAAAGAATGGACCTTATATGTCGATGACAGTCCGTTTGGTCTGACCGATGAACAGCTGGCCCGAATAGGTGAACGTTTCTATCGTGTAGATGACTCGCGTACCCGTGCCACTGGTGGTACCGGACTGGGTTTGGCATTATCGTGTAAAATTACGCAAGCATTAGGTGGAAGTTTAAGCTTCGATCATTCGCCACTCGGTGGATTACGTTGCAAGCTGACTTTTCCTAAACAAATAAAATCATAAGGAAGTTTATTCATGAAACACATTATGCTGGTTGAAGACGAAGTCGAACTTGCACAATTGGTGCGAGACTATCTAGAAGCTGCTGGTTTTGAAGTCAGCATGTTTCATGATGGACAGGAAGCTTATAACAGTTTCACTCAACGTAAGCCGAGCCTGATGATTCTGGACCTGATGGTGCCACGTATGGATGGCCTGACCATCTGCCGTAAGGTGCGTGAGCAGTCCGATCTACCGATTATTATGGTAACGGCACGTACTGAAGAAATTGACCGTGTACTCGGCCTGAATATGGGTGCAGATGACTACGTCTGTAAACCATTTAGTCCGAAGGAACTGGTCGCGCGCGTG
>NZ_DEZM01000056.1:6019-6264 GCF_002364825.1 Acinetobacter sp. UBA3132
AGGAACTGGTCGCGCGCGTGCAAGCAGTTCTACGCCGTCTGGATCGTAAAGCTGAACCGGAAAGCAATGATTTGTTCCGTATGGATAAATCGCAACAGCGCATTTGGTATCAACAAAAAGCGCTGAACCTGACCCCAACAGAATTCCGTTTATTAGAACTGTTTTTGGAACATGTGGGTCAGGTGTATTCACGTGCGCAATTGCTGGATCATATTAACCCGGACAGCTTCGATGTGGCGGACCGT
>NZ_DEZM01000054.1:0-16318 GCF_002364825.1 Acinetobacter sp. UBA3132
AAAAACGATGACAAAGGAACGTCAGTTTAAGGGACTGTCTATGGCTGAACGCCAGCAGGCACGCCGGGAAAAGCTGATTGAAGCTGGTATTCAAGCGTATGGCACGCATGGCTTTTTTTCTGTAACCATCAAAGATATCTGTACTGAAGCCAAGCTGACCGAACGCTATTTCTATGAATCGTTTAAGAAAAGTGAGCATCTGTTTCAAACTATTTTTCTAAAACTGATCGATGAATTGCAGCAAAATGTCATGCAAGCCATGATGCAGGCTTCCTCTGATCCTAAAAAGATGATCGAAGCTGGTCTGACTGCCCTGCTCACTACATTGCGCGATAATCCACGTATGGCCCGGATTATTTATATCGATGCCATGCTGGTACAGGAACTGCATAATCAGGCCACCATTCACGAAACCATGGGCCGTTTTGACCGCATGATTCAGGCCTTTGTCATGCTGATGATGCCGAACCTGAGCCGTTCCGCACAGGAAATTTCTCTGGTATCCACGGGCTTAAATGGTTATGTCACGCAGATTGCCATTCGTTGGGTCATGAGCGGTTTTAAACAGTCCATGGAGGAGGTCCTGTCCTCGTGCAGTATTGTATTTTTGGCACTTTTTGAATCTTTTTCAGATAAGAAATAATATTTAGCGCAATTATTTCTTAATTTATTTTCTATTTTTCAATCAATTGTTATTACAGATATTTTTCCTCTATCAAGCAACTTAAATTGTCACAAATCTTTGCGAAAGCAGGGCAAATATCCCTTTCTGCAATGATACTGTCATAATTAATCTTTGTAATAGGCTCGTCATAAATATAAAACGGTCCACCGTTGACTTATAGGAAATGCGCTGTGAAAGATGACTACATTTTAATCGTCGATGATGAGCTTCCAATTCGGGAAATGATCCATACGGCACTGGATATGGCTGGCTTCAATTGTTTAGAAGCAGAAGATGCCAAACAGGCTCATCAAATGATTGTGGATCAGCGTCCAGCCTTGATCCTGCTGGACTGGATGATGCCCGGTGGAGTGAGCGGTGTAGACTTATGCCGTCGCCTGAAACGCGATGAAACCCTGTTAGAAATTCCAGTCATTATGCTCACTGCACGAGGCGAAGAAGATCATAAGGTTCAAGGTCTGGATGCCGGTGCAGATGACTACATGACCAAGCCATTTTCTACCCGTGAACTGGTATCCCGTATCAAAGCCGTACTGCGCCGTACCAATAGCCTGAATGGTGAAAAAAGTATTGAAGCCAATGGCCTGTTACTTGATCCTGCAAGCCAGCGTGTCAGCTTTAATGATACTATTCTGGATATGGGGCCGACTGAATACCGCCTGCTGGCCTTCTTCATGACCCATCCAGAACGTGCCTATACCCGTGCCCAGCTCCTGGATCAGGTGTGGGGTGGCAATGTGTATATTGAAGACCGAACCATTGACGTGCATATCCGACGCCTGCGCAAAGTGCTGGAGCCATATGGCGCCGACCGTTTTGTACAGACTGTACGCGGAACCGGCTATCGCTTTTCGACCCGTATTGATGTTGCACTCGGCTAATTTGACTTAGGTAAATCCTGCTTTATGTATAAACCCTACCCTGTTCCTGAAATGGCCCGTGGGCATAAACTGCCAAGCTCCAATAGCTTATGGGACTTTGCCAAGCAGGATTTACGCCTTCTGGCCTTCTTCTTGTTGATCGGCAGCCTGATTGGTTTCGGGATCGGGTATTTCTGGGTCTGTATCGTACTGGCTTTTGTAGCATTTTTTATTACACAAATCCGTTCCCTGTATCTGGTCAATGACTGGATTTCCAATCGTCCTTATGACGTACCACCCAAGATCAATGGCATCTGGGGTGCCCTGCTCTTTAATGTCTATCAGGCCCAGCGTCAGGAACGCATTGTACAGGCGGAAATGGTCGAGCTGATTGATCGTGCCCAGTCTTCTCTAGGCGCGCTACAGGAAGCCGTGGTACTGATCGATGAAAATCAGCAGATTGAATGGTGGAATCCCGCAGCTGAACGTCTGCTCGGCATCAGTGCTGAAGATAAAAGCCGTAATATTCTGAGTTTACTCTCTCAGCCAAATTTCGTTGATTATTATCATCATATTGATGATGCACCTGACGGTCTCAAGATGCAATCTTCGATTTTTGAAGACCATTATGTACAGGTCAAGATGACCCGCTTTGGGGGTGAAAGCCGTCTCTTGGTCGCTTATGATGTGACCCGGATGCATAATCTGGAACAGATGCGCAAAGACTTTGTCGATAACATCTCGCATGAATTACGCACGCCTTTAACAGTTCTCAGTGGTTATATCGAAACCTTTACAGATCAGGAAGATATCAGTCCACGCTGGAAACGCGCCTTTGACCAAATGCAATCCCAGACCCGGCGTATGAATGCCTTGGTCAATGACTTGTTACTATTGTCTCGTCTGGAAAACGACGAAAATATTGCCAAGAATCAGATTATCGACATGCCAAATCTGATGAACCAGCTATTTGATGATGCTCAGGCCTATAACGTGGATTATGGTCATACGCTGAACCTGGATATTGACAGTCATTGTGATCTGATTGGTTCTGATATGGAAATTGCCAGTGCTTTCAGCAACCTGATCACCAATGCGATTAAATACACGCCAAAAGGCGGTACGGTCACCATGGGCTGGCATGATGATGGTGAATCAGCTTACTTTGTGGTAGAAGATACCGGGATCGGGATTGATCCGAAACACGTGCCGCGTCTGACTGAACGGTTCTATCGCGTCGATTCTGACCGTAGCCGACGTACCGGCGGTACAGGTCTTGGACTCGCGATTGTAAAACATGTACTGATGCAGCATCAGGCCCAGCTAAAAATTGATTCTCGCGAAAATCAGGGTTCTACTTTTAAAGTGATTTTCCCGAAAGAACGCTTGAGTTTCCCGGACTGATTGAAACTTTATCCCAATAAAAAGGTGCCTTTTGGCACCTTTATTTTTAATGGCTTGTTAACTCAATACTTGTTCTTTGGACATGGCCCGGAAATAGGCGGGACGATGAGATAAGCGTTCCAGATAGGCTTCAATCGCCGGATAACGTTTACCCATACGGGTCTGAATGGCATCTAATGGAAAGCTCATCTGAATATCAGCAAAACTAAATCGACCGGCAAAATATTCATGCTCGCTCAGGTAGTCTTCCAGATATTGAATATGATCTTTAAGACGTGGCTGTACAAATTTACTTTTAATTCCACTGGTAATCTGTCGCGCCATAGGACGCAGCAAAAATGGTGTGTGCTTCTCAACGGAATTCATGACCAGATGCATAACCAGCAGCGGCATCAGTGAGCCTTCGGCATAATGCATCCAGTACCGGTACTGCTGCTTGGTAGTAGAATTGAGCGGCTGAAACTCCATACCCACATCATAAGTTTCCTGCAAATATTGTAAGATTACCGCAGATTCTACCAGCACCTGATCACCATCAATCAGGATCGGCGCCTTCCCCAATGGATGGATCATCTTCAACTCTGAAGGGGCAGAAAAGTTAGGCAGCCGTTTATGGAACTTGATTTCATAATCTAGCCCCAATTCTTCCAATGCCCATAAAATACGGAACGATCGGGACTGCTCAAGATGGTGTAGGATACGCATGTTAGACTCTTTTGTTATTGTCGTGTTATTGCCGCTTCAGCATAACAAAAAGTGTCTGGTTTCGGTGAAATGCTTTACGAATTATATTACATTTCAATCAGCCTTCTTTACATACGGCGAGATCAAAGTAATGTAGTTCGAATTTCCAGACTCCGTAGCAAAGTTTTGGTCACTGGCGTTTTTTGACAAATTTCCAGAATTTTTAGCCGCAATGTTTCATCTAACGGATTTTGAAAACTTAAACGTCGTTCAATCCATTCCTGCCCTTCTCGATTGGCAAAGAAATCGGCTTCAACCTGAAACTCCCCCAGCTCCAGATCTTTATGACTGGCATACATACGCAAGCTAATCATGGTGCAGGAAATCAAGCCTGCCAGCAGAAAATCATAAGGTGCGGGACCACGATCCTGACCACCAAAAGCTTCCGGCTTATCCGTCAGATATTGGTGATTGCCATGACTGATTTGTCCCTGCCATGGTGTTTCCAGACTATGCACACGAGCACTTGCAAGCATGGCCATTTCTTCTTCCTTATTTTATGATGATCCATTTATTTTGAAGGACGCATATGACCCGGGAAAGCAGGAGCTTCAAGTCGTGGTCCCTCGTAGGCAGGAATCGAGCCAAATCGCTCATGTTCTGCAATCCATTGCTCACGTGCCATTTTCAATTCTTCAGTCGTGCGACCAACAAAGTTCCACCACAGTAAAATCGGGCTTTCAAAAGGTTCGCCCCCCAGCAACAGTACACGGCTTCCGGCATGAATCTCGACATGTACCCGATCCAGCCCCGGTTCCAGAATCACCATATTATCTTCAGTCAGTTCATGTCCGTTGATACTGGCCGTCCCTTCCAGTGCCAGAAAACCATATTCAAATTTCGGATGAAGCGGTAATACTGCCTGGGTACTGTCTGCCGCATACAGATCCATCCCGAGCAGTTCACTATGTACCTTTACTGGTGATATAGCCTTAAGATATTCCCCGACCAGTACCGTGAACTCAATGCCTTGATCTTCAACCACAGGTAATTCCGGATAATGATCAAATGCCGGTGCCATATTGACCATATCATCTGGCAAAGCGATCCAGAGCTGTGCGGCATGCATCTTGGTTTCTGTTTCAGGTGCAACTTCAGAATGGGAAATGCCATAACCAGCCGTCATCAGATTGACCTGACGCGGACGTAACAACTGCGCACTGCCCAGACTGTCACGATGCATCATGGTACCTTCGATCATCCAGGTAAAAGTCTGCAGACCAATATGTGGATGTGGTCCTACATCCAGGCCGTCTCCCTGCGGGAAATGAGCAGGTCCGGCATGATCCAGAAAACACCATGCCCCGATCATCCGTTTATGCCGGCTTGGTAACGCACGCTTGATCACTGTTCCCTGACCAATTTCAGCACGGCGTAATGGAAATTCTGCAATGAACTGATTGACGTATTTTGTGCAATCATCTGAATTGAAAAGTTCGATATCATTATTATTCGACATGTTCTGGCTCACTCGGCTGGGTCAAAAGATCATAGCAATTCAGATCGGTAAAAAGAGTGCTACTTTCAGGATTGTGCTTGTCATATTTGCAACAATCTTTAACTTCAACGGTCTGATCTGTACTTGATCTGATTTCTTGTTTTCATGGGTACTCCAAATCTTGAATCTATCCTTAAAATTCGAGGTCGCAATTAGGTAAAGATCACCCAAACCTTTTTTAGCATTTTTCATTTTAATAAGGTGAGGTTTACACATACTGCAACAAACAATTATCTCGGATTGTTTCACGTGAAACAGACTTATATTTAATTTTTTGTAAATTAAATCAAATAATTAATTCAATAATACCTAAGTTTTGGCTTTCTCCTTTCGCAGAAAAAATGTTTTGTTACTTTTTCCTTCTCCATGCGTCGCAATCTATCCGTTTGACCATAGATTCCTGACCCCAAAATTTGCTCATAATATGTGCGAATTTTTAATGGATTGAAAAATGACGATTGCCGATGGCAGGATGCATGCAAATATGCAGGCTTCCTTGCAGAGTCTTAATCGGCATTCTTCGGAACAACTGCAACCTTCCGAGAATGACCTGAAGAACCGTCAAGTGCTAGAAGATGCACTTGTGGATCGGCACGCCCGTATTCCTGTGCAATTTCTACCTCATTTTTACGACTATCTGTACCGGCATAACTACCATAGTCTGCGTCAGATCCACTTACTGGCACAGTTGGTGTTCCTGCTATATTTCTTTGCCGATATCTTTATCATCCCCGACCTGATGATGGTTTCTGGGTTTACTCGGGTGATTTTGGTCTTAGCTTTCTGGATCGTCTGTGAACTGTTATTTCAATACAGCCAGAACATTCGCTTGCTCGATCTGATCCTGCCGATAGGGACTACGCTTTGTACTGGAGTATGGATCCTGCTCCTGCTCTCTTCTACCAGCCTACATGTAGAAAATTACTTGTATGCTGCATCCATTTTTATTCTGATTGCCAATCTCTGCATCAAGGTTCAATTTAGGGCTGCCCTATATTGTTCAATCCTGATCAGCCTGCTGGTCCTGATAGCAATGACGCAGCTAATGACGTTATCGGAAGCTTTTATCTTTATGGTCGTGTTCAGCCCAGTGTTGCTGTTTAGCCTGTATTTTAACTGGAATAATATCCTGCATACCCGTCGTGCATTTATCCGTACTTTGTTAGATGAATGGAACTACCATATGGTGCGTAATCTCGCCCATACTGATGAACTGACTCAACTCTATAACCGCCGGCATTTTGTTAATCTGGCAGAAAACTGTATTCATGACTGGCCAAGATATTCAAGCACCTGTCTGCTAATGTTTGATGTGGACCATTTCAAGCAGATCAATGATAGTTATGGGCATGATGTCGGGGATCGGGTACTACAGTTAATTGCAGATACAGCGCGTAAGGAAATGCGCCATAGTGATGTACTGGCACGTTTTGGTGGTGAGGAGTTTATTATTTTGCTGTCCGATACACAGTTGCAAGATGCTTTGGTAATTGCCGAGCGCATTCGTAATTCGATTCAGCAGCAGTATCTCTATGCCCGGCCTGAGCTGGTACTGAAATTTACAGTTTCGATTGGTATTGCTGAGTTAGAGTCTCATACTCAGGACCTGGATGATCTGATTAAAAAAGCGGATGTGGCGCTTTATGCTGCCAAGAAGAGTGGACGTAACCGGATTGAAGTGTATCGCCCAGATATGAGTTCACCGTTTCAATCTGATTTACAGAATTTTTATACTGAAAAATATATTAACTTATGAACAGTCATAGAGGTGACTTAAACGTATAGACAGTAAATCCAGCCTATCTCATTTTTTGCTTTGTACTCACTCTCCCTTTTTTGTAACCGAAAATATTTATTCTAGATGACTACTTTTAAAGTGAATTTTTAAGGAATAGAATAAAATTTATACAAAACTTAATATATAAAAAATTTTATTTTTTATGGGGAAGGCTGAATGCCACAGGAATATCATAAGGAGTCACGCCTTCTGATTCAGCAGGCGCTTAAAGATCCTCTGGTGTGTATTCCTCAGCCATTAAAATCTGCCTATTATTCTCATCAGAAAAAGCTGCATCTGAGATATCTGCTTCAGGTGAATCTGTTTGCACAGTTTGCTTATGCTTCCTATACCCTTGCGGATATTTATGTACTGCGTGACATCCACACCCTGTTGCTTGTAACCAAACTGGGTTTTACCTCAGTCATGACCCTGATCACGGTCTGGATGTACCAGCATAGCCGGAATTTAGCACTCTTTGATCTATTGCTACCCACTTCGATTATTGGTGCCAGTGCGGTCTGGTTTTTTAATTTAAATCAGTCAGAAAGTCATTATAACCTGATCTATCAATATTCCTCTTTGGTCTTTATTGTTCTGGCAAATTTAAGTGTACATATCCGTTTCAGGCCTTCCTTGATCATCTCGGCCCTGATTACCCTCATGATCTATATGGGTGTGTATTTCAATGTTAAAGGTGATCTGCAACAGCTGGTTCTGTTTTCTCTGATTTATTTGCCGGTGCTAAGTTTTAGTATCTATATCAGCTGGAATTCAACGCTTAAATCTCGGATTGTATTTTTACAACATACCTTGAACGAATATAACCGTCAGGCTTTTGAGCATATGGCGCATACCGATTCCCTAACAGGATTAAATAATCGCCGCTTTTTTGAATATTTGGTTCAGCAACATCTAACACATAGGCTTGAAGAAGGAACATTGAGTCCTAGTTCATTAATCGTGTTTGACGTCGATCATTTTAAAAAGATTAATGATAACTATGGTCATGATATTGGCGACCAGGTACTGCAAATCATTACGAAAACAGCTCAAAGTGAAATGCGAAATACTGATATTCTGGCGCGCTACGGCGGGGAAGAGTTTATTGCCCTGCTTCCTGAAACGCATCTGGATGATGCTCTAAAAATTGCCGAGTGTTTAAGGCAGCGCATTGAACAGACCGAAGTATTTCTTGATCAAGTTCAGTCTTTAAAATTCACCATTTCAGTGGGCGCGGCGATCTTGGAAACCTGTGAAACGGACCTGTATACCGTAATTAAACAGGCGGATATTGCGCTGTATCAGGCCAAGGCCAACGGACGGAACCGAGTAGAGCACTATGATCCTTTTATTAGTCCAAATCTAGAGCCACAAATACAAGGTTCCTGGAGTAATGACCGGCCTATCAAAATAGTTGGGGACTAGTTAAAAATTATCTTCATCAAAACGGTCTTGGTCGATTTTATAAATATGAAAATTAAGCTCAATTTGTATTCATATCCCCAATAACCCCAAATAAGGAATTTATTGATCAATTGTATAGATCAAATTGTGCAAGCTCTCGTGCTCATCATACGATGTACCTTTTGTATAAATTGAAAATGTTAGTTCTTTAAATTTTTTTACATCTATAGGTTTAGTTATAATTAATCTCTTTGATAATGCCGGAACATTATCGACTGAGCTAAAATACTGAATTGTATTTTCTGTTTCCTGTATGAAACTTTTGTTAGCAATATCAACATATACGCTAAAAGAAAGAGCTGTTTTATTTATTATTTCAAAAGCAAAGATAACTTTTCCATCTTCTAAAACTTTTTTCTCATAAAACCTAATTGGAAACTCTGTACCCAAATAACTTTTTGATAAGTTTGAGTCCTCATAATCAATTAAATTAATCCATCCAATTTTTTTCAATTTTAAATTTTCGTTCGACACATAATATTCACCATTCTTAATAAAATTCATTTTTTTATCTAAAAGAATATCTTTATCAACATTATCCTTTGTCTTTGTATCGTTATAAAGATATCCAGCCCATGCACCTGCTCCAATAAACGGAACTAATAAAAACAATACAACGATAAGATCAAATAGATTTGGAGGTACATCTTCAACCTTTTCAATAATTCTACCTTTTTCTGTTTTAGAATCTACTTGTAAAATTTGTTTATAACTAAAATCTCCATTTTCTACTAATAATAATACACTGACTTTTGATTTCTTATGTAACCTATCAATTTTTATAATATTTTCATCCAGTGACATATTTGAGTCATTAAAAGCTAACAATTCGTATTTTAAGGAATTATCTAAACTGACTTTTATATCTTCTTCAATTTGTCTCCCTCTGTTAAAAATACTGATTTCACATAAAATCCCTTTATTACTAATTTCAGAAGTACGATACAAATTTTCGGTAGCTATATAAAGTTGTCTACGCTTAAAAATATAGGTAAGAAAAATCATCACCAGTGAAGATATCACCGTAATAAGTATTTTTAATATTAATTCTTGATTCATGCTATTTCCAAAAAGAAAAACGGAGCAAAAGCTCCGTTATCTTACTGGAATATTTAAATTATTCCCATTCAATCGTTGCAGGTGGTTTAGAAGAAACGTCATAAACCACACGAGAAACTTCAGCAATTTCGTTCATGATACGAGTTGAGATTTTATCTACAAGCTCGTATGGAAGGTGAGCAAAACGAGCTGTCATGAAGTCAACAGTTTCAACTGCACGAAGTGCAATGACCCACGCATAACGACGACCATCACCTACAACACCAACCGATTTAACTGGCTGGAATACAGCAAATGCTTGTGCAGTTTTGTCATACCAACCGCTAGCACGAAGTTCTTGCATGAAAATGTCATCTGCTAAACGGAGAATGTCAGCATATTCTTTTTTCACTTCACCCAAAATACGAACACCTAGACCCGGACCCGGGAATGGGTGACGATAAAGCATTTCAAATGGAAGACCTAAAGTGGTACCCAATTTACGTACTTCATCTTTAAACAGGTCACGAATTGGTTCAACCAGTTCAAATGCTAGATCTTCTGGTAAACCACCCACGTTGTGGTGTGATTTAATCACATGTGCTTTGCCTTGTTTGCTTGCAGCAGATTCGATCACGTCAGGGTAAATCGTACCTTGAGCTAGGAAGTTTACACCATCAAGCTTACGTGCTTCTTCAGCAAATACTTCAATGAACTCACGGCCGATGATTTTACGTTTTTTCTCTGGATCAACTTCACCCGCAAGTGCAGTCAAGAAACGCTCTTCAGCATCAGCACGAATGACACGGATACCCATGTTTTTCGCAAACATGTCCATAACCTGGTCGCCTTCATTCAGACGAAGTAAACCATTGTCCACGAATACACATGTCAATTGATCGCCAATTGCACGGTGTAAAAGTGCCGCAACAACTGATGAATCTACACCGCCTGAAAGACCGAGCAGTACTTTTTGATCACCAATCTGTTCACGAAGCTGTTCAACACGAAGGTCGATAATGTTTTCAGAGTTCCACAGGCTACGGCAACCACAGATATTGTGAACGAAGTTAGACAGTAACTCTTTACCTTTGGCAGTATGAGTGACTTCCGGGTGGAACTGAATACCATAGAAACGGCGTTTTTCATCAGACACCATTGCGACCGGACAGCTTGGTGTGCTGGCAGTAATCTGGAAGCCTTCTGGAATTTGAGTCACTTTGTCACCGTGGCTCATCCAGACTTTTAATTTGTCTGCTGAATCTTCAAGATCGCCAATAAGACCATCACGGATTTGAATGTCTACTTCTGCATAGCCAAATTCATGTACTGTACCTGGCTCAACCTTACCGCCAAGTTGTGCAGACATGGTTTGCAAACCGTAGCAAATACCCAATACAGGAATGCCCAAGTTGAACACAACTTCTGGCGCACGCGGGCTGCCTTCTTCGTGAACGCTCTCAGGACCACCTGACAAGATGATACCGTTTGGATTAAATGCACGAATGTCTTCTTCAGACATGTCATAGGCAAACATTTCAGAATATACGCCAGACTCACGTACGCGACGTGCAATCAATTGGCTATATTGAGAACCGAAATCCAAAATCAGGATACGATCTTCAGTGATTTGAGTATTGGTAGTCATGACAAACAACTATAGAAAGGCAAACGAAAGATAAGCGCCGTATTCTATCATTTTTCGCTGCATTACGCACACTGTTTCAAGGCGCTTGAAATATATACATATTTAGCACTGCATCTTGATCAGACTGAATTTTTTATCAGATCTGCTTCAATCCTTGATTCAAGATTGCATGAGATTGAAGCAGAACTTTAAATGTGGTTATTTCACTTTTTCGATACTAATCACATCAATATCGGTAGGTTTCTGACGATGAGTATCTACCTCGCCAAGCACACGAACGTTATCGCCCGCTTTTAACTTCAACGGTTTCCATAGGTCATCATCAACATCAATAATAATCGTGCCACTACTGTCTCGAAGTTCAAAATCATCACTCTGCGGTGCAACTTGACGCACAATTTTACCTGTTAAGGTCACACCAGTTTCATCCGGCATTTTTTGTGCTTGAGCAATGCTGACTTTATTTTTTTGAGCTTCAGCAAGGAGGGCCTGATCTGACTTTGCCCATGCACCGCCACTAACAACGAGTCCCGTCATCAATACAGCTAAAATTTGCTTTTGCATTCAATATACTCCTTAAACAACAGGTCTAAATTCCTGATTCTATCTAATCAGAGTGGATGCACTGCACGAAGCTTAATTCTGTAAAGCTAGTTTATGTTATGTATCCACAAAAAAAGCGGTCTTAGACCACTCGATTGGATCGTTGCTTTGTTATTGGTGCTCAATCAGATGATCAAGACTGAAGCGACCTGCACCCTGTAATACCAATAGCAATAAGCCACCTGCCATCGCAAAGTTTTTCATAAAGTTCACTGCATCCTCAGGCGTACCATGAAATAAAAATGCAGTCACTAAGCTAAAGCCAACCAAAAGTGCTGCCACTACACGGGTCTGCAAGCCAAATAAAATCGCTAAACCACCACCCAACTCCAGCAAAATCGTCACAGGTAATAATTCAGCAGGAACACCCATAGCTTGCATATAACCAACCGTTGCGTCATAACCAGCGATTTTGCCCCAACCTGCCACAATAAAAATATAAGCTATTAAGGCACGTGCAGACACGAATGTTACGGATTCAAGGACAGGATGAGCAACAAGATTGGCGATAATACGATTTGGATTCAACATGATAAAAACTCGAAGATAATTGCTAAAACATGAGCACATCTTATAAGTTTCATTTTTAATTATTAACAACCAAAATAAGATTCATCGTTTTATTTTTAGAATGATGAGGCTGGAAATAGACCACTTTTGATGCTGACTTTAAGCCTAATCACTGTTAGGATTTGGGCACACTTTTGCTTGTACTGGCGCCATGGAACTGCTTGATTTTATCCTACATGTAGATGACCATCTGCTTGAATTCATCACCAATTATGGGGTGTGGATTTATGCCATTCTTTTCCTGATTATCTTTGTAGAAACGGGACTGGTAGTCATGCCTTTCCTGCCGGGTGACAGCTTGCTGTTTGCTGCGGGGGCACTTGCAGCATCTACTGGGGCCATGGATCCGTGGGTACTGATTCCGCTCCTATTTGTGGCAGCCGTACTGGGCGATACGCTGAACTATCATATTGGCAAGTTCATCGGGCCGCGTGTGTTTGAAGTTGAATCGCGCTTTATCAATAAAAAACACCTGCTAGCAACCCAGCAATTTTTTGCCAGACATGGTGGCAAGACGATTATCTTTGCCCGTTTCGTGCCTTTCGCCCGTACCTTTGCTCCTTTTGTGGCCGGTGCTGGCAGCATGAATTATAAATACTTCCTGAGCTATAACGTGATTGGTGGTTTTTTGTGGATCAGCTCTTTTGTGATTTTGGGTTATCTGTTTGGAAATATGCCAATCGTTAAAGATAACTTTACCTATTTGATCTTCGGCATCATCATTATTAGTGTATTGCCAGGCATCTTCGGTTTTATTCAACAAAAACTGAAAAAGAACAAAATGGCTTAAATCCTGATCGCTGAATTCAGTTAAACAAACTGATGATCAGCGGAATCAGGCAAAGCAGCACAAACAGAACCGACCCTTTATATACGAGGTCGGTTTTTATTTTCTCCGACTCCCCTGCCAGAATTGCCTGACCGAACGCCATCCAGAAGACAAACACCGGTAATGTCACCAGACTAAATATCGCGAAGACCAGTACGAAATTAGTTGGATTTTCCCAGGTCGCCATGGGAAAAATACCGGAAGCAAACAAAGCCGCTTTAGGATTCTTTAAAGTCGCAGTAAACATCTGCCAAGGCCGAATCATCGGGTGCTTATGATTATGCTGCTCTAGCTGCCTGGCTTTAAACAGCCGGAAGGTCATCCAGCCTACAGTAATTGTGCTCAGTATATGCAGCATACTCTGGAAATTCGGCCAGATCGGGACAGCAAGATGTATCAGCAAGGCCCAGACATTAATGGCATAGAAGTAACCCAGCAGAATAGCAGGTATATATAAACTGGTTCTGGCCTGACCATGTTGATGTGCCGCACTGGCAACCAGTGCATTGCCTGGGCCCGGAATCATCAATACTGTAATCACAGCCAGAATAAATAGCCAGTTTTCGATCATACGCAAACTTACCGCAAAGAATGGCGCAACATTAACGAATCTGCTAAATATATAACAAGATGAAAATTCTCATAAATTTGTTCCGAGCAGTCATTCCAGCTAGTTTTATATGCATAATAACGCCCCTTTCCGGACTGCGATGCTAAAAAATGCCGACCTCAGTCAGCATTTTTATTTTCTATCTTCATCATTATATTTTTGGTGCGGCCTGGCGAATGATCAATGGGCAGCTCTTATAGCGCGCTGCCTGAACAATCGCTTCCTGCTCACCTAAAACACGTGCCATTTCGGTCTTCTTGGTATTAGAAGACTGACCCATATTCACTGAAATGCTCGGCCCAATGCCCCAACCACTATGGCTACCCCAGCCACCACCTACACCGACGCCTACGCCAACACCCGTTCGTTTCGGCGCTTGTACACCATTGTCGATATACTGCTGAATACGGTTATATTCGCCTTGCAGCTGACCGCAGTCATAGGACTGGTATTGGGTTGGCGACACATAGGTCGGCTTGACGGTCGTAGCACAGGCACTTAACAAAGCCAGGCCCACCATGCCAAGACTGAATTTCATGAGTTTCATGCTGGAATCATCAATCTTATTTTTGCTCAATCTCATTGAACAACGATTGATAGGCCTGAGTCAATTTATGATCAGTAGCCAGATGAATTAAGGGCTGATTTTTCTGATGGGATTCTTTCATGATCACCGATGGCGGCAACATATTTTCCAATACCGGCAAGCCTTCATCTTTCAGCTGTTGCACCACCTCACGTGGCAGTTTGGCCTGAGCCTGAAACTGATTGACCACAATCCCTTCAATTTCCAGACGGTCATTATGATCGTCCTGGGTTTCGATGACATTTTCAATCAAGGTATGCAGGGCACGTTTGGAAAATACATCACAGTCAAAAGGAATCAGCACCCGATCTGCCGCAATTAAAGCTGATAAGGTAAAGAAATTAAAAGCCGGCGGCGTATCAATAAACACCCGCTCATACTGACCCGTTAACTGTTGTAAGGCATCACGTAGTTTATAGATCTTATGTTTGGATTCCAGTGCATGTGCCAGTGTGCCGAGACTTGGGCTGGCTGGAATCACATCCAGATGTTTAAACGGTGACTGGTGCACATAGCTTTCCAGACCTTTAGTGCGGGTTTTCAGAATTGAGCCGATGGCATTGCCAATCAAACCCTTGTTCTGCTGGCTGCCCAGCACTTCATCAAAATAGTTTTCAATATTGGGTTCTAATGCAGGCTTGTCTCCCGAATAGGTCGCATCATCACCAAGCAGATACTGGCTGGAATTGGCCTGTGGATCGAGGTCAATGAGCAGGGTTTTGTGCCCCTGATGTGCACTGATTGCTGCCAGATTTACAGCAATACTCGACTTCCCCACGCCACCTTTTTGGTTAAACACCACACGTGTACGCATTAAAACCCCCTATTATTTTTATCAATCTATTTAAAATTTAGCCAAACAAAATGATGTTATTTTCTAGCCAAAAGTTGGCTTGATAATCACAAGTGCCATAATTGCAGCTAATGAAATAATTGCAATAACCAGGCCAGCACGACGTTGAACCAGTAAGACAGAGTCATCTTTTTTATAGGCTTTCATCAAAGATGACACCAGTACCAGAAATAAAATGACCTTGGCATAGAACCAGGGTTGTACTTCAAAGTTTTTTATCACTAGCGAAATGACGCCCGTCAAAGCAATTACGGCAAGTGCCAGATGCTGCAAGGCAACAAATAGCTTTCGTGCGACCGGATTAGGTAAATTGCCCTGTGTACCAACAAACAAGGTAAATGCACGTGCCAGAATCGCGATAATTGCCAGACTGGCCGCTGACATATGGATAATTTTGACTAATAATTGGGTTTCCATATGTTCCTCTTAGTTTTTTGGGGCATGTGCACATTCAGGACTGGTCGTATCCTGACCGCTCCACTCTTCTGGAACAAAAGCATGGATTGCTAATGCATGGATTTTTTCCGGGCTCAGTAAATCGCCTACTGCGGCATAGACTTTCTGATGACGCTGTACCTGACGCAGGCCTGCAAAAGCTTCACTCACAATTACCGCTTTAAAGTGTGATTCCTTACCCGGGTAATAGCCACCGTGACCAGAAGACTCATTTACCACCTCAAGATGAGATGGAGACAGGGTAGCCAGACGCTCTCTTAAGACTTGTTCAATACTCATGGCCTTCTCCGCAATTACAAATGATCCAAATTCTATTCAGTATACCCTGTTCTGTCATGAGTTTTACTGTGCTCAAGGAGAGTTAAAGGTTGCCAAGGCCCTGTTTTAACAAAATTTTGCATAAATTTTGTCGATTTATAGCGCTGAATTGGCTGAATTGATTTTATTTTATGCAAACGGTGCAAGATTTTTCATAAAGTTATTGACCCTGTTTTTGCATGCTGTATTATACACGGCATGCGGGAATAGCTCAGTTGGTAGAGCACAACCTTGCCAAGGTTGGGGTCGCGAGTTCGAGTCTCGTTTCCCGCTCCATATTCTTTTTTGTTTAGTTTTTTAATAGTAAAAAATTATTCGACCCTGCGGGAATAGCTCAGTTGGTAGAGCACAACCTTGCCAAGGTTGGGGTCG
>NZ_DEZM01000054.1:16499-39028 GCF_002364825.1 Acinetobacter sp. UBA3132
CTCGTTTCCCGCTCCAGATTTAAAAAAGCCCTGATCGAAAATTGGGGCTTTTTTTATTTTCAGCTTTTGGCCAGGTTAAAGTTAGATGCCTGGTGGAATATCTATTTCTCTGGGTATTTCCACAATCCCCTACTTCAATTGATTTATTGATTTAAAAAATAAAAATTGCTTTCTTCAATCTACATCCATAATTTTAGCTTCGTTATACAAAATTACATGCATTAGCGAGGTGCGTATCATACATGGCGCCTTTCTACACTCCAATGTGGTCCAAGCACAAGCGCATTCTATTGATTGGATCATAGTCTTTTTCTGTATTTTCTAGCCTTATATTTACCAGCAAAATAATAAACAAACAGCTTATAAACATCTTTTTCATTATAGAGAAACCTTGTCTCGCATTTATTCTATCCTGATGAGCTGTTTATCTTTAATTTCAGGTGATCAGCTCCTCATTAGAAAATACTGTTTTTTATTTGACGCTAGTGTAGAAATATCTAAATATAGAATCCGAACAAAAATTTAAGAGAAAATAATGACAACAAAGATAGAGGTAAATTATCAACCCGATATTTTAGGGGCTGGCTATGAACAGGTCACCTTAGATCTTCCGAATGATTATGAAGGTCAGGTGGTGGCGACCCTCGTTCGCAAGAAAGCCGCTAAACCGACTAAAAAGGCGGTGCTATATATCCACGGTTTTATCGACTATTTTTTCCAGACTGAAATGGCAGAGCGTTTCAATGAGCAGGGTTTTGACTTTTATGCGCTGGACCTACGTAAATATGGCCGCTCCTATTTGCCGCATCAGAAGTACTATAACGTTCATAGCCTGTCAGAATATGATGCAGAAATTACTCAGGCACTGGATATTATCGGTCAGGAAAGTCATGACGCCGTGCTGCTTTGCGGACATTCAACGGGGGGCTTAACCACAACCTTGTATGCAGCACATCATCCTGATCATCCCCTGATTAAAGCGCTCTGGGCAAACAGTCCCTTTTATGATTTCAATATGAGTCGTCTGGAAAAGAAATTTGCCATTCCTCGAATGGCAGCAATGGGCAAACGTTTTCCAAACTTGCTGTTCCCAAGTCGTCTTAATAAGTGGTATGTCCCGAGTTTGCACGCCAGCCATCATGGTGAATGGAACTTTAACCTCGAATGGAAAAAAGTCCGTTATCCCATGGTGCGTTTGAGCTTTGTACATGCCATTCATGAGGCCCAAAAAGAACTGCATCAAGGTCTTCAGTTAAGCATTCCTGTCCTGATCATGCATTCGCATCAGACGACTTATCCACGAAAATTTAATCGTCATGCACAAAGCAGCGATGTGATCCTGGAAGTGCAGGATATGATTCAGCATGCCAGCAAAATATCGGGCGATGTCACCTTGTGCGAAATTCATAATGGCTTGCATGACCTGGTACTGTCAGAAAAAGCGGTACGGGAACAGGTCTATCAACAGCTGTTTGAATGGTTACAGACCAAAGGACTTTGACCAGTTCATAACCCTCATTATTTGCAAGATAGCGGGAAGGAAAATGATAAATCACCTTCCCCAAAATTTGCTCAAAGATTTTTCATCAAGCAGGTATTAATTGTTATTTTTTAGCAAGGCTCTATGTGCGAAACATCATGTTTTAACGCCTTAAAAATTTAATCTATCCAACCTAGTAAATTGATTTTTATTAAAAATAATAAAATCTCCTTACCCCCGCTTTGTTACCTTTTGTAGCACGCTTGTAAACCCTCGACATAGCGTCAGATTTGCTCTTTATATTAGCTATAACTATTCATTCCAAGATGAGTCTTCGTCTCTCAGCTTTATTTCTCTCACAGCTATAACAATCAATAAAAGGACAAAAATATGCGCTATGCAGATCCAAATACTGACGGTTCAAAAATTCAATTTAAAGCACAATACGAAAACTTTATTGGCGGTAAATGGGTGCCGCCGGTCAAAGGTGAATACTTTGATAATATTTCCCCAGTCGATGGTAAAGTTTTTACCAGAGCACCACGCTCCAGTGTCGAAGATATTGAACTCGCACTCGATGCCGCTCATGTCGCCAAAGCCCAGTGGAATAGTTCATCACCGACCACACGTTCAAATATCCTGCTCAAGATTGCCGATCGTCTAGAGGAAAACCTGGAATTGCTCGCGGTGGCAGAAACCTGGGACAACGGTAAACCGATTCGTGAAACCCTGAATGCAGATATTCCATTATGTATCGACCACTTCCGTTATTTTGCTGGTTGTATTCGCGCGCAAGAAGGCGGCATTTCAGAAATTGACGAAGATACCATCGCCTATCATTTCCATGAACCCCTTGGCGTTGTCGGTCAAATCATTCCGTGGAATTTCCCTATCTTGATGGCCGCATGGAAACTGGCTCCGGCTTTAGCTGCCGGTAACTGTATTGTGCTGAAACCAGCAGAACAAACCCCTGTCAGTATTTTAGTGCTGGTTGAACTGATTCAGGATCTTTTACCACCTGGTGTACTGAATATTGTTAATGGCTATGGCGTTGAGGTCGGTCGCCCACTGGCAACCAACCCTCGTATCGCAAAAATTGCCTTTACCGGTTCAACCGCAGTCGGCCAGCTGATTATGCAATATGCGACTGAAAATATTATTCCGGTAACGCTGGAACTGGGCGGTAAATCACCAAACCTGTTCTTTGCAGATGTGATGGATCAAGAGGATGAATACCTAGATAAAGCCCTGGAAGGTTTTACCATGTTTGCCCTCAACCAAGGAGAAATCTGTACCTGCCCTTCACGTGCACTGGTACAGGAAAGTATTGCAGACAAATTCCTGGAACGTGCAGTTGAGCGTGTCAAGCGCATTAAGACCGGTCATCCACTGGATACCGACACCATGATTGGCGCACAGGCATCGCAAGAACAGCAGGATAAGATTTTGGGTTGTATCGCCACAGGTCGTGAAGAAGGTGCTCAGGTCTTAACAGGTGGTGAAGCACGCCATGAAGTAGGTCAAGGCTTCTACATTGAACCGACCATTTTTAAAGGCACCAATGACATGAAAACCTTCCAGGAAGAAATTTTTGGACCTGTACTTGCCGTGACCACTTTTAAGGACTTTGATGATGCCATTAAAATTGCCAATGACACCATTTATGGCTTAGGTGCTGGTGTCTGGTCGCGTTCAGCCCATACCTCTTATCGTGCCGGCCGTGCGATTCAGGCAGGTCGCGTCTGGACCAACTGTTATCACATTTACCCTGCCCATGCGGCATTTGGTGGTTATAAAAAATCAGGGATTGGACGCGAGAACCACAAAATGATGCTCGATCATTATCAACAAACCAAAAACTTGCTTGTCAGCTACTCGACCAAACCAGCAGGTTTCTTCTAATTCCTGTCTAAGCAAAAGCGAACTTCGGTTCGCTTTTTTATTGACTTGATAATTTTATCTTAAACAAAAAAATAACCGTCCCTCTATCCCAATAAAATCATAAAGCTATCCAAAACAAGTATATATATCCTTCTATGATAAGTATTGATTTTTTTAATATTTTCAATTGGATAAAAAAAATACAAAAATTAAAAACTTCCATATAAAGTCGGCTTTCTTTGCTGAAAAAGACTGTGTATAACAAAGGTCAGTTTAGGGAAACCAATAAGCATAGGCAAAATTGCTCAAAAAGCGTTAGACTATGCAACCAATAATGTCATGATTCGGTCTGAACAAGATCAAAAAAGAAGGTGAAGGTTGATGCCGCTCAATACAGTTGAAGAGCTTGTAGCAGATATCCGTGCAGGAAAAATGGTCATCCTGATGGATGATGAAGATCGTGAAAATGAAGGCGATTTAGTCATTGCTGCCACGCACGTGCGTCCTGAAGACATCAACTTTATGATCACCCATGCTCGTGGTTTAGTGTGTCTGACTTTAAGTAAAGAGCGTTGCCAACAGTTGAATCTTCCATTGATGGTAGATGCTAATGGCGCTCAACACGGGACCAACTTCACGTTATCGATTGAAGCAGCTGAAGGTATTTCTACCGGTATTTCACCTGCAGAGCGTGCGCATACCATTCAAACCGCTGTGGCGGCTCATGCTAAACCTACGGACATCGTACAGCCTGGTCATATCTTCCCATTGATGGCACAACCAGGTGGTGTTCTACACCGTGCAGGTCATACCGAAGCAGGCTGTGACTTATCGCGCCTTGCAGGTTTAGAGCCAGCATCGGTGATTTGTGAAATCATCAATGAAGATGGCACCATGGCACGTCGTCCAGACCTTGAAGTCTTTGCCGAAAAGCATGGCTTGAAAATTGGTACGATTGCTGACCTGATTCATTATCGCATGACCAATGAGCAGACGGTTGAACGTTTAGATCAGCAAACAATTGATACCGAATACGGTACCTTTGATCTGTATCGTTACCGTGAATTAGGTAACCCGGATATTCATGTGGCACTAGTTAAAGGCGAGCCGAAAGAAGGCGTAACGACTGTACGTGTCCACGGCTTTAACCCGACACGGGACCTATTAAAATTGAATAAACAGGACGGCGAACCGGCCTGGAATTTAGACAAGGCACTTAAAGAAATTGCAAGCAGTGATCGTGGTGTCCTAGTCTGGATCGGTCAACGTCATTTACAAGATCTAGGTCCTGCGCTCGATACTTTAAAAGCACCCAAAAATGTGAAATCCAATGCTGCACTGTCGCAGCAGTATCAAACGATTGGTGTCGGCGCACAAATTTTGCGTGATCTAGGCGTAGAAAAAATGAAGCTGCTGAGTTCACCATTACGCTTTAATGCATTGTCAGGTTTTAATTTAGAAGTGGTGGAATACATCACTGCACAACACACATCTTAAGATAAGAATCGAGGTTATTATGGCTGTTCGCCGTATTGAAGGTATGTTACATCTCGCGAACGAAGACCGTTATGCGATTTTAGTTGGTCGTTTTAATAGCTTTGTTGTTGAACATCTGTTAGAAGGTGCCGTTGATACATTGAAACGCCATGGTGTATCAGAGGATAATATCACGGTCGTTCATGCACCTGGTGCCTGGGAACTTCCAATCGTTGCAAAAAAATTAGCAGCGACTGGTAATTTCGATGCCATCATTGCCTTGGGCGCTGTGATTCGTGGTAGCACACCGCACTTCGATTTCGTGGCAGGTGAATGTGCCAAAGGTTTAGGCATAGTTGGTCTGGACGCTGGTCTTCCTGTCATTAATGGCGTACTCACTACGGATAGTATTGAACAAGCGATTGAACGCTCTGGAACAAAAGCAGGCAATAAAGGTAGTGAAGCTGCCTTGACTGCGATTGAAATGGTTAACTTGTTAAAGGCTATTTAAGGCTATGTCGCAAACACTTCAAGCAACTTATGCTGCAAAACGTAAAGCACGTCGTTTTGCTGTACAAGGAATTTATGAATGGCAAATGAGCCACAACCCTGTGCATGAGATTGAAGCACGTACACGTGTGGACAATGCCATGCACAAAGTGGATCTTGGCTATTATCATGAATTGTTGACTCAAGTGGTTGCCAATCATGAAGCATTGGATGCTTTGCTTATCCCTGTGCTGGATCGCGAACTTTCTGCACTTGACGGTGTAGAACTCGCAACACTTCGTTTAGGTGCGTATGAGCTCAAAGAACATCTTGAGATTCCATATCGTGTCGTTTTAGACGAAGCAATTGAGTTAGCTAAACATTTTGGCGGTGCAGACAGCCATAAATACATCAACGGTGTATTAGATCGTTTAGCGACAACTTTACGTGCAGCAGAAAAACAACAAGCAAACTAAGTTTTAAGTAGATTTGTTGTATGGCTGAGTTTTCGATTATCGACACCTATTTCAATCGTAAGAATCAAGATTCTGTCGATTTAGGGGTCGGTGACGACTCAGCCTTGCTCACTCCCCCACCTCACCAGCAATTGGTAATTTGTGCCGACACCTTAGTTGCGGGTCGACATTTTCCTTTAGATACAAACCCACATGCCATTGGCTGGAAATCTGTTGCAGTCAATTTATCTGATATTGCCGCGATGGGCGCCACACCGCATAGTATTTTATTGGCATTGAGCTTACCCCAAATTGATCATGCTTGGCTCAAAGGCTTTAGCCAAGGGCTATACGACTGTTGCGATCAATTTGGCGTGCGTTTAATTGGTGGTGATACCACGCAAAGTCCACATCTGACTCTATCTGTCACAGCACTGGGCTGGGTCGATACAGGCCTTGCTGTACCACGTTCAGGTGCCCAAATCGGTGATCTGATTTGTGTTTCAGGTACGGTTGGCGATGCGGCATTTGGCTTAAAGCATTTAGGTCATGATCTACAAAAGCGTCTGGATTATCCAACGCCACGTTGTGCTTTAGGTGCTGCGCTTAAAGGCCTGGCCAATAGCATGATTGATGTTTCGGATGGTTTGGCACAAGACTTGGGACATATTTTAAAAGCCTCGGATGTCGGCGCAAAGCTGCAACTTGAAAACTTACCACTAAGTACTGCCCTGCACGCCTTAAATGATGAACAAAAATGGCAGTATGCATTGGCGGGTGGCGACGATTATGAATTATGTTTTACAATAAGCCCGCAAAATTATGAAAAATTATTGCAAAAACAACTTGATGATTCGATTAGTATAATCGGCACAATTCAGCAACAGCGCGGCTTAACTTTTGAAAAAGATGGCGTAGATCATTTGCTTCAATTTAATGGGTATCAACATTTTGCATAAACCTTCAATCAATTTTAAAGCCATGTCATGGACCGACCGTTTTATTGTGTTCTGTGGTGTTGGTTTTGGTTCTGGCCTATTACCGAAAGCGCCGGGTACCTTTGGTTCAGCTTTTGCCTTATTGTTTATTCCGCTATGGCTTGCAATTGACCTATCGAGCACCATACTAGCCATTATTCTAATGTCGCTCATTGGCATCTATATTTGCGGGCATACGGCTAAAGTCATGGGTGTACATGATGATGGTCGCATTGTGTGGGATGAATTTGCAGGTCAATCCATTACCTTTTTGCCTTTGCTCTATCTGAATGAAATGAGCTGGATGTGGGCATTGGTCGGTTTTGCTCTGTTCCGTTTATTCGATGTCTGGAAGCCCTGGCCGATTCGTGTCATTGACCGTCAAATTGATGGCGGTTTCGGCATCATGCTGGATGACATTATTGCTGGCCTGTGGGCGGCCCTTTGTATTTTGCTTTATTTTTACTTCACTGTGGCATAAGCCATATTTAGGATTAGAACATGTCAACGACTGTGATTATTCTTGCTGCAGGTAAAGGAACCCGTATGCGTTCCAGCTTACCGAAAGTATTACAACCCCTTGCAGGACGTCCTTTACTGGGTCATGTCATTGAAACGGCAAAAAAATTAAACGCAGATAATATTATTACGATTTATGGTCACGGTGGTGACCGGGTTCAGGCTGCTTTTGCAGAGCAAGAGATTAAATGGGTAGAACAGGCTGAACAGCTGGGTACCGGCCATGCAGTGCAAATGACCTTGCCTGTCCTGCCACAAGACGGCGTTTCGCTGATTCTTTCCGGCGATGTGCCGTGCATTAATCCTGTAACCTTGCAAAAATTACTCGATGCTACTGCAGAAACCGGTATTGGTCTGGTGACGCTTACCCTGCCGGATGCCAATGGTTATGGCCGTATCGTACGTGAACAAGGTCAGATCCAGGCCATTGTTGAGCACAAGGATGCTTCTGAAGAACAACGTCAAATCAAGGAAATCAATACCGGTATTTATGCCGTCAGCAATGCCAAGTTGCATCAATGGCTACCACGTTTAAGCAATGACAATGCGCAAGGTGAATATTACCTGACCGATATTGTGGCTATGGCCCTCGCAGATGGTATGCAAGTTGCATCGGTAGAACCAGAAATGGCTTTTGAAGTTGAAGGGGTAAACGACCGTGTGCAGCTGGCTGCTTTAGAGCGTCAGTTCCAGGCATTTCAGGCCAAACAGCTCATGCAGCAAGGTGTCCACCTGATTGATCCGAGCCGATTTGACCTACGTGGTAATCTAACTGTAGGCACAGACGTTCGTATTGATGTCAATGTGATTATCGAAGGTGATTGCGAGTTAGGTAACAATGTTGAAATTGGCGCAGGCTGTGTGATTAAAAACACTAAAATCGCAGCGGGTACCAAGGTTCAGCCATATAGTATTTTTGATAATGCCATCGTCGGTGAAGACACCCAAATTGGCCCATTTGCACGTTTACGTCCAGGGGCAAAACTTGCTAATGAAGTTCACATTGGTAACTTTGTTGAAGTTAAAAATACCACGATTGGTCTAGGCTCTAAAGCCAACCACTTTACCTACCTGGGTGATGCTGAAGTTGGTGCAGGCTCAAACATCGGTGCAGGGACCATTACCTGTAATTATGATGGTGCCAACAAATTTAAAACAATTATTGGTGATCAAGCCTTTATTGGCTCGAACAGTTCATTGGTGGCACCTGTGAGAATTGGTAACGGTGCTACAGTCGGTGCAGGCTCGACGATTACCCGTGATGTGGAAGACAACAGTTTGGCAGTAGAGCGCTCTAAGCAATTTGCCAAAGAAAACTATCCACGTCCGCAAAAAATCAAGAAATAAGGGGAACAAATATGTGTGGTATCGTCGGTGGCATTGCAGAACGCAGCATTACCAATATTTTGATTGAAGGCTTAAAACGCCTAGAATACCGTGGCTATGATTCAGCAGGTTTAGCCCTGATCAACAATCATCAGGTCCTGCGTGAACGCCGTGTCGGCAAGGTTTCCAACCTTGAACAGGCGGTGAATGAATCACAGATTAGTGGTTCCCTCGGTATTGCACATACACGCTGGGCGACCCATGGCAAACCGACTGAAGAAAATGCCCATCCGCATATTTCTGAAAATGTTGCAGTGGTGCATAACGGAATTATCGAAAACTATCAAGAGCTTAAAGATGATCTTGAAGCTTTGGGCTATGTGTTTACCTCACAGACCGATACTGAAGTGGTTGCCCATCTGATCAATGATGCGCTGAAATCCACCCCGAGCCTGTTAGAAGCTGTACGCCAAGTGATTCCGCAACTAAAAGGTGCTTATGCACTGGGTATCGTACATACTGACCACCCTGATGAACTGATTACCGTACGTGAAGGCTCTCCACTGGTGATTGGTGTCGGCATTGGTGAAAACTTTATCAGTTCTGACCAACTGGCTCTGTTGCCGATTACCAACCGTTTTATCTACCTGGAAGAAGGTGATATTGCCCGTTTGACCCGCACCACCATTGAAGTCTTTGTCGATGGTCAACTGGTCGATCGTCCGGTCAAAGAACTGGATGCTGCGGTCAGCAATGCTTCTAAAGGTGAGTACAAGCATTACATGCTCAAAGAAATTTATGAGCAGCCTGAAGCCATTAAGCAAACCATTTCTCAAGCCTTGAATGGCAATGCGCTACGTGACGATTTCTTGGCACATGCGGTTGAAGACTTTCACAATATTCAGCAAGTGCAAATTATTGCCTGCGGTACCAGCTACCATGCCGGCATGATTGCCAAATACTGGTTTGAACAGCTGATCGATCTGCCTTGCCAGATCGAGATTGCCAGCGAATTCCGTTACCGTACGCCAGTGATTGTAAATCACACGCTGTATGTATGTATTTCCCAATCTGGTGAAACTGCCGATACCTTGGCTGCATTACGTGACACACAGAAACGTGCGGCTACCAAAGGACTAGACATCACCACCATGACGATCTGTAACGTGGCAACATCATCCATGGTACGTGAAACCAATCACAGTCTGCTGACTTTGGCAGGCCCTGAGATTGGTGTCGCATCGACTAAAGCCTTTACCACACAGCTAGCTGCACTGATGCTGTTGGTATTAAAACTGGGTACAGTCAAAAATACAATTTCAGCAGAACAGGTCGCAGCCATTAGCACCGACTTATGGCATATGCCAAAGGTAATTTTAGATACCTTGCATCATGACGATGAAATTTTACGCCTTTCTGAACTGTTTGTAGAAAAGCAGCACTGTCTGTTCCTGGGCCGCGGTACACATTTCCCGATTGCGCTAGAAGGTGCCTTGAAGCTGAAGGAAATTTCCTATATTCATGCTGAAGGTTATGCCGCAGGCGAACTTAAACATGGTCCATTAGCCTTGGTCGACAACGACATGCCCGTGGTGATTCTGGCGCCACAGGATGACATGCTAGATAAACTCAAATCCAATATGGAAGAAGTGCAGGCACGTGGTGGTGAGCTGTTCGTCTTTGCTGATGAAAACAGTGGTATTAAAGCCAAAGACCGTCAACATGTGGTCCATATTCCTGCAGTCAATGCAGTACTGGCCCCGATTGTGTATAGCATTCCGGTGCAGTTATTGTCCTATCATGTTGCAGTGCTGCGTGGTACGGATGTCGATCAGCCGCGTAACCTGGCAAAATCGGTCACTGTAGAATAATTAGAATTGAATCAAGGCTGGGGAACTGGCCTTTTTCTTCTGAATAGAGAGCCTCTAAATGACAAAACTGACGTGCTTTAAAGCTTATGACATTCGCGGCAGATTGGGCAGCGAACTCAATGAAGAGATTACTTATAAAATTGGTCGCGCCTATGGACAAATTTACCAGCCAAAAACCGTTGTGGTTGGTTGTGATGTTCGCCTTAGCAGTGAAGATTTAAAACAGGCCACCATCCGTGGTTTAAATGATGCGGGCGTTAATGTTCTAGATTTAGGTATGACCGGGACTGAAGAAGTTTATTTTGGTGCCTTCCATTTAGATGTGCAAGGTGGTATTGAAGTCACTGCCAGTCATAACCCGATGGATTATAATGGCATGAAACTGGTGCGTGAAAATGCCCGCCCGATCAGTGCCGATACAGGTTTAAAAGAAATTCAAGCGCTGGCTGAAACAGGTACTTTTAATGAGGTTGCAGAAAAAGGCACAACCGAAAAATATAATATCCTGCCTGAATTTGTCGATCATCTAATGACATATATCGACCCTGCAAAAGTTCGCCCGTTAAAACTGGTGGTGAATGCCGGTAATGGTGCTGCAGGTCATGTGATTGATGCAATTGAAGACAAATTTAAAGCTGTAAACATTCCAGTTGAATTTATCAAAATTCATCATGAAGCCGATGGCCACTTCCCGAATGGTATTCCGAATCCAATTCTGGTTGAAAACCGTGACAGCACTCGTGAGGCAGTCATTCAGCATGGTGCGGATATGGGGATTGCCTGGGATGGCGACTTTGACCGCTGTTTCCTGTTCGATGAAAAAGGCCAGTTTATTGAAGGCTATTATATTGTTGGTCTGCTGGCACAGGCTTTCCTGCTGAAACAGGCGGGTGAAAAAATTGTGCATGACCCGCGTCTGGTCTGGAACACTTTTGATATTGTTGAGCAGTTTAAAGGTGAAGCGATCCAGTCCAAGTCTGGTCACTCCTTCATTAAAGAAAAAATGCGTGAACACAATGCCGTATATGGCGGTGAAATGAGTGCACACCATTACTTCCGTGACTTTGCTTACTGTGATAGCGGCATGATTCCATGGTTACTGGCGATTGCGGTACTGTCTGAAACACAGCAATCTCTATCTTCGCTGGTTGAGGAGATGATTGCCAAGTTCCCATGTTCAGGTGAAATTAATTTTAAAGTCGCCAATACCCAGGCAACCATCCAAAAACTTTTCGATCATTATGCCGATCAGAAACCTGAAATTGATCAGACTGATGGTGTCAGCCTGAATTTTGGTAGCTGGCGTTTTAATGTGCGCGCATCGAATACTGAACCATTATTGCGTTTGAATATTGAAAGCCGTCGTGACCAGAATCCACGACCAATGCAAGACTATGTAAATGAGCTGACCCAGCTGATTCAAGGCAGCTGAAGTCAGAAAAAAAGAGCCATATTAAAATGGCTCTTTTTTTTATGCTTGATACTTATCTGAAAAAATTAATCGCGATAGCCTTGTGGATTCTGCTTCTGCCAGTTCCAGCTGTCTGCTAGCATATCTTCCAGACCATATTGTGGCTGCCAGCCCAGTTCTTTTACTGCACGGGTATTATCGGCAAAAGAAGTCGCCACATCGCCTTCACGACGCAGAGCGATTTCAAATGGAATCTGCACCTCGTTGACCTGCTCAAAGGTATTTTTGATTTGTAAGACTGAACAGCCCTGTCCTGTACCAATGTTCCAGGCACGGCAACCTTGTGCTTGCAAACGGTTAGTCAATGCACATAAATGCGCATTGGCCAGATCCACCACATGAATATAATCCCGTACGCCTGTCCCATCTACCGTATCGTAATCATCACCAAAAATAGACAGTTTTTCACGACGGCCCACAGCCACCTGGGTCACATACGGCATCAGGTTATTGGGAATCCCTTGCGGGTCTTCACCAATCTGGCCACTTTTATGCGCTCCAACCGGATTAAAATAACGCAACAAGGCAATTGACCAGCGATCATCAGATGCCGATAGCTTTTGTAGTAGCTGCTCTACAATCAGCTTGGTATAACCATAGTTATTACTCGGCATACCGGTCGGCATATCTTCATTTAAAGGCGAGATATTGGCTTCATCATAGACTGTAGCCGAGGAACTGAAGACCAGACGGAATACACCAGCGCGCTGCATGGCCTGTACCAGGCTGATGGAACCTGAAATATTATTTTCAAAATACGTCAGCGGAATTTGCTGGCTTTCTCCTACGGCTTTTAGACCGGCGAAATGGATCACGGCATCAATTTGATAGGTACTAAAAATCTGATTCAAAATATTTTGATCTAGAATATCACCCTGAATAAAATCCAAAGATTTCGAAGCCAAAGCCTCCACACGATTCAGAGATTCTTTAGAACTATTAGAAAGATTATCTAATACCACGACTTCATGTCCGGCATTTAATAATTCCAGACAGGTATGTGAGCCGATATAACCTGCTCCACCTGTTATCAGTACTTTAGCCACGCTGTTTCCCCCTTAATATTGCAATTAAACCTTGTGTCGAGGCATCCAGTGCGGACACATCCGCCTGTTCTCCATTTAAAATCGGCAAGAGCTGGTTGGCAATTTCCTTGCCTTTTTCGACGCCCCACTGGTCAAAAGGATTGATATTCCACAGCACTGACTGCACAAACACCTTATGTTCATACATGGCGATCAACATCCCCAGACTATAAGGATTGAGCTCTTGCATTAAAATAGTTGAACTCGGCTGGTTGCCTGCATACTGCTTATAGGTCGGTAGGTCGGCCAGTTCACTGGCATCAAGCGCCTGATTACCAAAGGCCAGTAGCCGCGACTGTGCCAGACAGTTGGACAGAGCCAAATGATGCTGTTCAATCAGCGCATCGGCATTGTCGGCATAGGTAAACTGGTTCGCATTATAACGCTGAACCGGCGCAATAAAATCACTGCTCACCGATTGGGTGCCCTGATGCAATAACTGATAGAAGGCATGCTGGGCATTCGGTCCAACTTCTCCCCAGATAATCGGGCAGGTATCCCATTCTACTTTCTCGCTATTACGCTGAATGGATTTACCATTGGATTCCATTTCCAGCTGCTGCAAATAAGAAGCAAAATATTTTAACCGGCCATCATAAGGCAATACGGCATGGGTTTGTATATCCAGGAAGTTATTGTTCCAGACCCCTAACAGTCCCATCAGCACCGGAATATTCTGTTCAAATGCTGCAGTCTGGAAATGCTCATCTACCGCATGGGCACCCGCTAAAAAGTGCTGAAAACCCTGTACCCCGATCGTCAATGCAATAGGCAAGCCAATACAGGACCAGAGCGAATAACGGCCGCCAACCCAATCCCAGAGCAGGAACTGGTTTTCTGGTGCAATTCCCCAAGCAGTCATTTTCTCCGGCTTGGTCGAAACTCCAATAAAATGATGCTGGATCGTACGTAAGTCTTGTCCCAGGGTTTTTTCCAGCCACAGGCGCACCGTTTGCGCATTAGAGAGGGTGTCAATGGTACCGAAAGATTTGGAGGAGATAATAAATAGTGTCGTTTCAGGGCGCAGCTTATGCAGCAGATCAGACAGCTGACTGCCATCCATGGTCGACACAAAATGTACATTGAGGGGACGCTGAGTGGGCTGTTTAAAGTCAGACAGGGCTTGACTGACCATCAGCGGTCCCAGATCCGAACCACCGACCCCGATATTGACCACATCCTGAATCACTTCACCGGTGGCACCGCGGTACTGTCCGGCATGGATTTTTTCTACAAGGGTGAACATGCGCTGTAACTGGGTATGCACCTCGGCAGCCAGTTCAGGATGCTGTTCATTCTGCTCAGGCAAACGTAAGGCCCAATGCATTGCAGCACGCTGTTCGGTATAGTTAACCTGCTCTTGGGAAAAAAGCCGTTTGATCCACTGTTTCAGATCTTGTACCTGTGCCAGTTGCACCAAAGCCTGCAACACGTCCTGATCTATTCGATGTTTACTAAAATCAAAGGTTACCGGCTCCAGATTCACCGAGAAGTACTGAAAACGCTGAGAATCTTGCTGAAACAGCTCTTGCAGATGCTTGTGTTCAAACTGCTGTTTTAAAGTATTTAATCGGCTTAAAACAGTCTCTTTCTCTTCGAGGGGATAAGGTTGCTGAATTACACTCATTAACGTCCTACTCCCTTATAGGCAAAACCTTGTGCTTTCATATACTCCGGATTATAAATATTACGTCCATCCAGGATCAGTGGATGCTGCATGTGATTCAACAGGCTGCGGTAATTGGGACTCCAGTATTGTTTCCAGGCTGTGAGCACGCATAGGGCATGTGCTCCATTTACAGCCTCGTACTGATCTGTGCAATACACCAGATCATCGCGTTGTCCGTAGACTTTTTCAATTTCCGCCAGGGCTTGAGGATCATGCAGCTTGACGGTCACCCCTTGCGCCCAAAGTGCGGTCAACATGGCATGAATCGGGGATTGCTGGATACGCGAGGTATTTTCCTTAAAGGATGCTCCCCAGATCGCTACAGTTTTCCCGGCCAGATCACCATGGTAATAATTCCACAGCTTGCGAAATAGCAGTTCTTTTTGCTGCTCATTAATTTCCCAGACCTGAGCCATTAGCTGGCTTTTCGCGCCGGTGCCTGACACAGTACTGGCCAGGATCTGAATATCATGCGAAAAGTTTTCGCCACCAAACCCGGCCCCCGGATACAGATAAGATGAACCAATCCGGCTATCTGCTGCCAGCCCCTGGCGTACATGCTCAATATCAATACCAAGCTTTTCAGCCACCAGAGCCAGATCATTAATATAGCTGATACGCGTGGCCAGCATGCCAGACACACTCAGTTTGGTAAATTCGGCATCCAGAACCGGCATAAACAGGTATTGCTGTTCACGCGGGAATAACGGCCTGAGCAATTCCTTCAAAAGTGTTTTCGCTGTTTCATTGCTATAGCCGACAATGAGCTGACTGGCTTCGGTCAAGCTGCGTAAGGCATTACCCTCCTGAATCACATCTGGCAAATAGATCCAGTAATCTTCTGAAAGAATCTGCTGGAATTTTTCGGTACCGTGCAGGCCCAAGGTAGAAGCATTGATCATCAGTTTTGGATGAATAATTGGACGCTGCTTGAGCTCACGCAGGATTTCCAGACCCTGACTTTCTTCAGTCGGACTTAAGCTAAACAGATAGATATCAATATCTAAAGGAATCGCCTCAAACTTGCAGTATTGTAAAAAGCCCTTGGCATGCTGCTTGTTCAGTAACTGCTGTACGGCTTCATCCTGTGCATAGACTTGCTCGGAAGACGGTTTTTTCAGCAAATCACACCAGTAGACCTGATGACCACATTCTGCCAGTAAGGCTGCCATGACACCGGCATATAGAGTCTGACCGAATACTGCAATGTTCATAAGGATCCTTGTTATTGTTAAAGTCTGTATTTATAGCTTCAGTTCTTGAATCAGGGCTTTAAAGGACTCACCCAGTACTGGATGATCCACACCATAGTGCAATACAGCTTTCAGATAACCCAGTTTGCTGCCACAGTCAAAGGTCTGGCCTTTCATGCGATAGGCCTCTACCGTATCAGTCTGCTGTAACATGGCAATCGCATCAGTCAGCTGGATTTCATTGCCTGCACCACGTGGGGTCTGTTCCAGTAACTGCATGATTTTTGCCGGCAGGATATAACGACCCACTACCGATAAGTTTGAAGGTGCCGTTCCCACCGCCGGCTTTTCTACAATCCCTTGCATCACGATGCTTTGTCCTTCAGCAGGTGATTCTGCGACATCCACAATGCCATACTGATCCACCAGATGATCCGGTACGGCTTCAACCATAATCTGCGAAGCTTGTGATTCATTAAAGCGTTGAATCATCAAGCTTAAATCATTTTCTGTGTCTGAGTCTTTGACCAATACATCTGGGAGTAGCACAGCAAAGTCTTCTTGACCCACCACTGCTTTGGCACAGAGCACGGCATGACCTAAACCAAGCGGTTGTGGTTGGCGTACACTGATCACACTGACATGTGGCGGCAGAATTTCAGTGATTTCCTTAAGCAGGTCAAATTTCTTTTTTTGCTCCAAGGTGGTTTCCAGCTCAAAACTACGGTCAAAATAGTTTTCGATTGATGCCTTGGAGCTATGGGTGACCAGAATAATCTGTTCAATCCCCGCAGCGACCGCTTCTTTCACCACATATTCAATCGCTGGACGGTCTACCACCGTCACCATTTCCTTAGGAATAGATTTGCTGGCTGGGAGAAACCGGGTACCCAAACCTGCGACTGGCAAAATGGCTTTCTTAATCATAAATAAACTTCACTTAATTAACTTTAATTTCTTTACCACGTTGATAGCCATCAACATAATATTCAAGCTGTGACAAGGCCCAGTCAATATCTGCCTGCATGGCAGAAAGTTCCTGCATTTTATCAAACACTTGTGTAATTTCCTGTAACGGAACGTGTTTTTCAAATGATCTTAGAATACGACTGTGTGACGTAAGCTCGGTATTTTCCTGATCAATCAGCAATTCCTCATACAGTTTTTCACCTGGACGCAAACCGGCATACTGAATTGCAATATCCCCCTCCGGATGCTGCTCATCACGAACTTTCAACCCACTCAAGGCAATCATTTGACGGGCCAGATCCTGAATACGCACCGGCTCCCCCATATCTAGCAGGAACACATCGCCACCCACGCCCAAGGCACCGGCCTGAATCACCAGCTGTGACGCCTCCGGAATAGTCATAAAGTAGCGGGTGACATCCGGATGGGTCACGGTAATCGGCCCACCCTTGAGAATCTGCTGTTTAAACAGCGGTACCACTGATCCCGAAGAACCGAGCACATTGCCGAAACGGACGATACTGATCTGGGTCTGCTGTTGCGCCTCTGCCATCGCCTGACAGTAAAGTTCAGCCATACGTTTACTGGCACCCATGACATTGGTCGGACGTACCGCTTTATCAGTTGAGATCAGTACAAAGGTTTCTACACCTTTTTTCACCGCAGCATTCACGCTGAAGGCCGTTCCCACTGCATTGTTTTTCAGGCCTGCTAGCGGATTACACTCGACCAGCGGTACATGCTTATACGCTGCCGCATGATAAACGGTTTGCACCGCATACTGCTCAATCACACGTTCCAGTTTCTGCTGATCCAGCACCGAGCCCAGAATCGGAATAATCTCACACTGAGACATTAAACGTAGTTCTTTATCAATGTTATACAGGGCAAACTCGGTTAATTCAAAAATAACGATTTTTGCCGGCTGGTTTTTCACAATCTGCCGGCACAGCTCTGAACCAATCGAGCCGCCTGCACCGGTGACCATCACCACTTTATCTTGAATATTCCTGGCCAGAAGCTCCGGCACTGGGGGCACCGGATCACGTCCCAGCAGGTCAATAATATCGACTTCCTGAATATCAGAAATACGGATTTCACCATCGACCAGTTTAGTCAGCCCCGGAATTTCGGTAATTTTTAAATGTGCCGGTTCCAAAAATTTAATGATTTCACTTTTGCGGACCCGCCCGACCGAGGGCAAGGCAATCAGGATTTCATCAATTTTTTGCTTGCTCATGAGTTTTAGGGCGGTCTGGGCGTCATAGACTTTCAGTCGGCCCAGCTGCTGTCCAGTCAATGAGCGTTTATCATCAATAAACATGACCGGCAAATGTGCATTGGAACGATAAAGTGCAGCAGCAACCTGTTGGCCTGCATGACCCGCGCCATAAATTGCAATGCGTTTTTTCTGTACATCAGCCTGCAAATAAGAACGGATAATAAAGCGGATGATGCCACGGCTAAACCAGATCCAGGCAAACATCATAAAGCCAAACATCAGCGGAATAGAGGTCGGAATAAAGGCTGGAGTAAAATAAGCCAGCGCATACAGGCCAGCGACAGTCAAGGCAGTCGCCAGTCCCATTTTGATCATAAACACTTCATTATAAGTACGGACAATGAAGCGGTAGACCCCACAGACAAAAAGCGATGCAACTGCAATCACACTCACCCAAACTGCACCAAAAGCCAGATTAGGCACGACCTCTGCGCCTAAATCAAAAAGGCGAATCGCATAACATAGCCAGATCAAGACCGGAAAAGCACAGAAATCCAGAATAATTAAAAATGCAAGTTTGGCAGCTCGTGGTGATTCTACGAAAGGCGTAATGATCGATTTCACTTGGTACCTTGTCTCAATTCTAATAAATTTTTAATGCATCACGATTTTATTGGTAATTTAAAGTGATATCTCATAGAGAAATGCACCGAATTCGGTGCACTTATCTTGCAAAAGTTTAAGCAACTATTCTATTAATGACCTGTTGAATTGCCGTCACAGTTTTGTTAATACTTTCATCACTTAAAGTTGGATGAACTAAAAACATCAGACTGGTTTCACCCAATTGCTGCGCATTTTTTAAACGCTGTGCTGGACGCCATGGCGTGCCATCAAAGGCATGCTCGAGATAAACTTCTGAACAGGAGCCACTGAAACAAGGCACATTCTGTGCACTGATTTCCTGCATGATCCGGTCACGTGACCAGCCTTCAGGCAAAGCATCGAGATTGACCTGCACATAACATTTATAGGCAGCATGCACATAATCATCGGATGGATAATGGACGCTAAAATAAGGGCTGTCTGCAAATGCCGAATAAATTTTTTCCATATTAGCAAGGCGTTTTGCAGTCCATTCCGGCATTTTTTTTAGCTGAATACGGCCGATCACAGCCTGCATTTCCATCATGCGCCAGTTGGTGCCAAAGGAGTCATGCAACCAGCGGAAACCCGGTGGATGCTGCTTGTTATAGATGCTGTCAAAGTTCTTGCCATGGTCTTTATAGGACCACATTTTTTTCCACAGGGTTTCGTCATTGGTGGTGACCATACCGCCTTCACCGCCTGTGGTCATAATCTTGTCCTGACAGAAGGACCAGGCCGCAACATGACCGATTGAACCGGCAGATTTACCTTTGTATTTTGCTCCATGTGCCTGTGCACAGTCTTCGATCACATACAGGCCTTTATCAGAAGCCAGCTGCATAATCGGGTCCATGTCGCACATCCAGCCTGCCAGATGCACACAGATAATGGCCTTGGTATTGGGTGTGATCACCGCTTCGATGGTACGGCGGGAGATATTTTGGGAGTCCAGTTCGACATCAGCAAAGACCGGGTTTGCCCCAGCCGTTACAATAGAGCTGGCTGAGGCCAGAAAGGTACGTGAGGTAACAATCACATCATCCCCTGCACCAATACCTAATGCCTTGAGTGCGACATCCAGCGCTACTGTTCCATTCGCCAATGCCACGGCATACTGGGTTTCTGCGAACTGAGCAAATTCTTTTTCAAACTCACGGCATTCCTCTCCAGTCCAGTAATTGACTTTATTCGACAACAAAACCTGGGAAACCGCATCCGCTTCTTCCTGAGTAAAACTTGGCCATGGTTCAAATGCAGTGTTTAACATGATGTGTCCTGAATTTTTAAAATTTAAAAACTTATTTTTTCTCTAAGATCCGTGCCGGATTGCCGACTACGGTCACACCCGGTGGAACGCTCTTGGTGACCACAGCCCCCATACCCACCACCGCACCTTTACCAATCACTAAAGGCTTGTCAGGTGAACCCTGTTTAATCACGGCACCTGTACCAATATAGGCGTGATCTTCGATATGGATATTGCCATTGCATTTCACCCCGGGAGCAAAGGTGACGTAATCGCCAATGATGCAATCATGCTCAACATAACTGTATAAATTGGCATGAAAACATTTACCGATCTTGATATTGGAAGTCAGGGTTACAAACGGGCTTAAAGCAGCACCGGGGGCAATTTCTATTGCATCCATGCGCACGACATTATCTGCCTGAACCGTCCATAGCTCAATTGCATCTTGTTCAAGTTTTAGCGCAATTTTTTTACGGATCTGACTATTAGCAATTGCAATGAGAACTGCCTTTCTATCAGCCTTTAGATTTTTAAATGCTGCATAATTTAATGCTCTATGCCCATTAACCGTCATTTCTTCGATCAAACTATCATCAATAAAATAGATTTCGGCATTTATATTCTGACGCTGTAATTGCTGGCGAGCCACAGGCATCAAGCTTCGGCCACAACCTGAAGCACCATAGACGGCATAGATTTCACTCATGAAAATTATCCGTTCTTGTACCGGTAAATTTGGTCATGGTGGCTTCACCCTCGGCACTGATATCATCTTTTGCTAAAACTTTATGTACCGTTTTAAACATGATTTTAAAGTCGAGCCAAATCGACTGATGTTCCACATACCAGGTATCCAGCTTGAATTTTTCTTCCCAGCCAATAGCATTGCGGCCATTGACCTGCGCGTGACCCGTCATGCCCGGTCTTACATCATGGCGTTTGGCCTGTTCAGGGCTGTAAAGTGGCAGGTATTCCATCAGCAATGGGCGTGGGCCAACAATGCTCATATCGCCTTTAATCACATTCCATAGCTCTGGCATCTCGTCCAGACTGGTCGAGCGCAACATTTTTCCAAAAGGCGTTAAACGTTCACTGTCTGGTAGTAGATTACCCTGTTCATCTATAGCATCTTTCATGGTTCGGAACTTGATCATCTCAAAAGGCTTACCATGTAAACCGGGACGCACCTGGCGGAACAAGACCGGAGATCCCAAATTTTTTTTCACTTTATAGGCTACAAAGGCATAGAGTGGTGAAAGCAGGATCAGGGCAATGGAAGCGATGATAATATCGAGAAGGCGTTTTAGCATTTATAGACCTAAGATACGTATTAAGCGTTCATTAACTTTTTCAGCATCAAACTTATTAACTGCGAGTTTATAACTTTCAGCACCCATTAGACGAATTTGTTCTGGATGCTCTATAAAATAAATCATTTTTTCAGCCAACGCTTCTGGATTCCATTTCGGCACTAAAAAACCATTTACACCATCAATTACTGTTTCTCTACAACCAGGTACATCAGTTGTAATAATAGCCCGGCCAATAGCCATTGCTTCTTGTGTGCTCCTTGGCACTCCCTCACGGTAAGATGGCAAAACAAATATATCACAGCTAGCAATCCAATCTTTTACATTAGATACATGGCCAGGATGATCAATAATTCCAGTATTTATTAACTTCTCAAGCTCATATTGCTGTAATGCTCCCATATTTGCCTGATCAATACTGCCTAATACTGTAAATGTTGTATTGGGATATTTTTGCTTTACAATCTGAGCAGCAGCAATAAAGTCATGAATCCCTTTTTCTTTCAATAAACGACCAATAAATAAAAATTTAAGAGGCAAATGAATACTAATCAATGG
Source organism: Acinetobacter sp. UBA3132 (assembly GCF_002364825.1). Taxonomy (NCBI): domain Bacteria; kingdom Pseudomonadati; phylum Pseudomonadota; class Gammaproteobacteria; order Moraxellales; family Moraxellaceae; genus Acinetobacter; species Acinetobacter sp. UBA3132. Next base: position 38,348 of record NZ_DEZM01000054.1, read on the forward strand.
CTGATATGGATAGTCCTGTAAATTTAAGCCAATCCCTCCTAAAACCTCTACTTTTTTAACATTTATACTATATTTTTCAAGTAAATCTTTAGGATCATCAGGATTTAAAAAAATAAGCTGATCAAGTTGTGGTAATGCTATTTTATATAAAAAAACCTGTATCTTTTTTATGAGCTGAGTTTTTTTACTTAAGCCTTCTGGCTGCTCTGTAAATGTATAGCCTAAACCTTCTAGCATACCAACAACACGCGGAGTTTTCGCTAATTTGGCTGCCAAAGTACCAAAAATGACAGGTTTTGAAAAGTAAGAAAAAACAAGAGTAGGAGCTATATTCTTAATTTTTTTAGAAAGCTTATAAGTACAAATAATATCTGCAATTGGATTTAATCCACCACGGTTTAACTCATAAGTAATTGGAATAGCACCAAGCGACTTAATTTTTGTCAAATCATTTTGAGTATATTCTGAAGTAAAAGCATAAACCTTATGACCATTACTAACCAATAGCCTAATTAATTCTGCACGAAATCCATAAAAGCTTGAAGCTACAGTACCAATAAGAATAATTTTCACAAAAAACCTATTATTTACTAAGAAAGAAGTTAAATTATTTTAAAAAAATATACCTTCTATACTTTAAAAACAAAATAAAAATCGATAACAAAAACCAGAATATAGTTG
>NZ_DEZM01000054.1:39152-42180 GCF_002364825.1 Acinetobacter sp. UBA3132
AAAAACCAGAATATAGTTGTTCTTGCATTATACGTAGTAAAACCATATATCATTGGAGCTAAAAATAATAGCTTATTTGATAACTCCAAGTCCTTAAAAATATTAAATAAAAATATTAAAAAAATTCCTAAACCAATAATACCATAGTAAAAAAGAATACCTAACCAAGTTGAATGAATTTCTAATCCAGCCGAATGATATAAAGAATAGGCACCCTGTCCTGCTCCAAAAAATAAGTATTCAGGATATTTTAAAATGATATCAAACCCTCTTCCTTCTGCCTGTTCTTCACTAGCAGATAAACCTTCAATCATTCTTAAAATCAATTCATCGAATACACCAATGAAGTAAAGGTAAAAAATAATAACAAAGACGAAAAATGAAGCTAATATGAAAAACATTAACTTACGATTTAAATCACCTCTTTGCTTGATTAAAAGGGCTAAAGTGATAAAAAAAACTCCTAATAAAGCAGATCTTGACATTGTTAGAAGTATTAAAAAAACACTCATTGAGTAAACAACGAAATTCTTGAAAAAATTATTAGATATAAGCAAAAAAATACAACATGTACTTAAAACCCAAAAAGCCATTTGATTTGGATCATTAAAAAACCCATTATATCTCGGGAAAAAAGAATGACTCCCCAGACCAATAGACCACATAAAAATTATTAATACATAGGAAAAGGGAATTAATATAATCAAGTTAGAAAACAATTTATTGGTTTGCTCAAAAGAAAAATTAACAATGAGCAAAAATAAAATAAAATTAAATATCCAATATATAATTGAAACAATATAATCCAAATCATAATTAACTAAAGTCCAAAATAAGTTAACCAAAATAGAATATGATAAAAAAATGAATAAAAATATTGATCTATCAATAAGAATTTTTTCTTTATAACCCAACAATATACATATAACAATAAGGATATGACTAATTTGAGGCAATCCACTTTTCCATAAATAAAATTGAGAAAATAAAAATGCTACCGATAAAGTAAAAACTACCGCATTATTAATTTTTATATTTAAGAAATTTCCCGACATAAAAATATATTTCCAGTAAAAATTAAAGTTTATTTCTAATTTTCGAAAATAATAGCCATAAATTTTTTAAAAAAAAGTATGGTTTCACTCCAGTCAAAAATCTTATGATAAAATTAATTTTTTTTACTGAGCAATTATAACTAATCAGATGACCTGCCAATATTTTTCTTTCAAAATATTCTAAATTATTATTTTCAATAAAATTTATATATACAGTTCTCATCTTGCTCTTATCTCTCTCACTAGATATTCGACCAAACTCATGAGAAATATCTTGTATATATGTTTTATTATCTACACGAATAGCTTTTTTCTTTAATTTTGGATTAGATAATAATTTATACCACAAATCCAAGTCTTGCCATGCCTTTAAGTTCTCAGAAAAAAGACCATACTCCCTCATTATTTCAGTTTGAATAAAACATTGATTTCCAACGATATTGGATTGCAATAAATCTTTAGCTTTAGCTTTTCTAGGTATCAGAAAAGAAAAAGCTGGCAACCTTCTAATTCCATTATTCTCTATATAATTCAAAGAATATATAAAAACATACTCATCCAATAAATATCTATACTCAACAAATTTAGCAATCCTACTAGGAAGAAAGTAGTCATCATCATCTAGACCCGTAATAAATTCTCCTGTAGCATTTTTAATCGCAATATTTCTACTAACACACGCACCACTATTTTTTTCTTTTAAGAAAAATTTAATACGTGAATCTTGCTTGCTAATATTTTTTAAATATTCATATGTTCCATCAGTAGAGCAATCATCAACAATAATAATCTCTACATTTGTATAAGTCTGTTGACGAACGGATTCAACAGCACGCTTTAATAAATTAACACGATTATAAGTTGGGATATAAACTGTTACTAAAGGTTTAACATTCTTTAAATTCATGATTAATTTTCACCAAATAAATCACGTGTATAGATCTTATCAGCATCTTGCTTTAGCTCATCACTCATCCGGTTAGCAAGAATGACATCTGAACTCGATAAAAATTCATTTAAATTATTTTGAAGATCATAATTTTCAAATTTCTCCTGTTTTAAAGTCGGCTCATAGATTTGTACTTTAATATTATATTCTTGTAACTCATGCATAATATCTTGAATTGCAGAATCTCTAAAGTTGTCTGACCCAACCTTCATCGTTAGACGGTATACACCTACTACACTTGGACGTTTTTTCAAAATTTCTTTTACAATAAATTGTTTACGTGTTTTATTCGAGTGAATAATTGCTTGAATCAAATTTTGTGGTATGTCTTTATAATTAGCCAACAATTGCTTGGTATCTTTAGGTAAACAGTATCCACCATAACCAAACGACGGATTATTATAGTGTTGACCAATCCGAGGATCTAATCCAACACCCCGAACAATATCCAAACTCTCCAAATCATGTTTAGCACAATAAGTATCAAGCTCATTAAAATAAGCTACACGCATGGCAAGATAAGTATTAGAAAATAACTTCACTGCTTCTGCTTCTGTCGCATTCATACACAATGTTGGTGCATTATGCTCAACAGTCGCATTCAAATAAAGCTGAGCTATTTCTTCTGCACGTTCTGATTTTTCACCGACTATAATACGAGATGGATAAAGGTTATCATAAAGAGCTTTACCCTCTCTCAAGAATTCTGGGCAGAAGACGATTTGATTAGTATTAAAATGAGCTTTGAGCTGAGCAGTATATCCAACAGGAATTGTTGATTTTATAATAATAATAGCTTTTGAGTTTATAGGTAGAATTTTCTCAACTACACTTTCAATAGAAGATGTATCAAAATAATTGGTATCTGGATCATAATTTGTGGGCGTTGCCACAATGATAAAATCGGCATCTTTATATGCCAGCTCTGCATCTAGAGTAGCTTTTAATTTAAGATTCTGATCTGCAAATGCTCGCTCAATATATTCATCAACTAATGGAGAAGAATTACTGTTTATTAAATCAA
>NZ_DEZM01000059.1:0-31276 GCF_002364825.1 Acinetobacter sp. UBA3132
CACCAACTAAAACTATATTTTTCAATATATTATATTTATTCTCCACCTTAATTAATTGCATCAATATACTTATATTGTTGAAATATAAGCTCTGTACTTTTTTGTTTTTTCAACTTGTATAAATTACAAACACCTCTATAGGTGCAAACATTGTCGCCGACCAAATCAAAAGATTTGTTGCGGTAGACTTATCTTCTACAAAAATTTGTATCAGCTCATAAAGAGCAATACTGATCGCACATAAAATCCCATAGATTGCCAATTAAAGTAGCAACCAAATTTTATAACTTTTTCATTTATTGCTTCCCCAAAAGCAATTTAGCTTCTATTTTGCAACACGTTCTTTATTTTCTAAAATCTCCGGCAGACTACGCTCTAACCAGCCAATCAGATAATTTATTTTTTCTGCGGCCTGTGAACCGGTAATGGTCAACTGATATTCCACTTTTGGTGGTACAACAGGATAGACTGTTCTTAAAATGAACCCGTCCTGCTCCAGCATTTTTAAAGTCTGGGCCAGCATCTTTTCACTCACCCCTTCAATGCGCTGTTTCAGCTCACTGAAACGATGTACGCCATCACTTAAGCAACGTAACACCAGAATCGACCATTTATTGGCTAAGTGTTCCAGTATTTCACGTGAAGGACATTCCGTTGATAAAACCTGACCCAGCAATTTACTGGTTTCATAAGCTGACATAATATTTCTCTTAATTTATAAACTTACTTTTCAGCATGTACTTTCATTTAGAAAGTTATCAGATCAAGAATTCATCAGCAAGGTAATATTCAAATTAATATTCCATTTCAATCCAAAAATTAAACCTAAAAAATATGCAATAAAAAAGAGCCTCAAATGAGGCCCTTTTTTCAGCTCAATACTAATTATGCATTAGTTTCAGCAGGAACTTTTGGATAGCTTACGCCGCCCATTTGTTCAGCAATACGTAATACCTGGCAGCTATAACCCACTTCATTATCGTACCAAACATAAGCAGTTAAGCGGTTGCCTGAAGTGATAGTCGCTTGCGCGTCGAATACACCTGCAGTACGTGAACCGATAAAGTCAGAAGATACCACTTCAGTCGAGTTGGTATAACCAATTTGACCTTGAAGGTTAGAATTGATAGAGATTTGGCGAATATATTCATTCACTTCATCACGATCAACTTCTTGACCCAAAGTCAGGTTAAGAATCGCAAGAGATACGTTTGGTGTAGGTACACGTACAGAGTTACCTGTCAGTTTACCTTGAAGTACTGGAAGCGCTTTTGCAACGGCCTTAGCAGCACCAGTTTCAGTAATTACCATGTTCAGTGTAGCAGCACGGCCACGACGATCAGCTTTGTGGTAATTGTCGATCAGGTTCTGGTCGTTCGTGAACGAGTGAACTGTTTCAACATGACCATTGATCACTGTGTACTTGTCGTTTAACACTTTCAGTGTTGGAGTGATCGCGTTCGTTGTACAGCTTGCTGCAGAGATGATTTTGTCTTCATCAAGGATGTCAGCCTGGTTTACGCCATATACAACGTTCTTCATGTCACCTTTACCAGGTGCAGTCAGAATGACACGCGCAGCGCCCGGGCATTTCAGGTGTTGAGCAAGACCTTCAGCATCACGCCATTTACCCGTGTTGTCGATTACTAGTGCATTTTCGATACCGTATGCAGTGTAATCCACTTCAGATGGATTAGATGCATAGATCACTTTGATGAACTGACCGTTTGCAATAATTGCTTCGTTTTCTTCATCTACAGAGATCGTGCCAGCGAATGGACCATGGATGGAGTCACGACGTAATAATGATGCACGTTTTTCCAGGTCACCGTCAGATGATTTACGAACCACGATTGCTTTCAGGTTCAAGCCACGGCCTAGACCTGACTGGCTGATCATCAAACGTGCAAGAATACGGCCGATACGACCAAAACCGTAAAGTACAACGTCCTTACCTTCAACTGAAGTTGCATTGCCTTCAAGAGATTTCACAGCGTCAGCAACGAATGCGTTAACATCACCACCTTTTGCTTTGAATTCAACAGCAAGTTTGCCTAGATCAATTTCAGCAGTACCGATGTTTTCAATTTTCGCCAATGCTTCAAGGATTGGGAAAGTGTCTACAACAGAAAGCTCAACGTCCAATACGCGAGTACGACGATGCGCTTTAAGGATCTGGATCACAGAACGGTTAATTAAAGAGCGACCGTAAACTGTAGCTACGATATTTTTTTCACGATATAACTGACCTACTAGGGCAATCATACGCTCCGCGAGTTCTTCACGGTTTTTCCAGCGACCTTGGTGCTCTGCATGGAGGGCAACGATAATGTCTTTGCTCACAGATACGTCCTCTAATTAATTGTAAATCTAAGCATAAATTTCAAAACCCCATAATTGTAATGGAATTGGCAGCAAGTTTGAATCAAAAGCTGCCAAAGTCCTGAGGAAAAAGACCTATATTCACTATAAATTTTAAAAATAGTTGTAATTAGTTAGATGATTTTGCATTTAAAAATCGAAAAATAATACTTTTCAAGCTCTAAACCAGATTTTTGTTAAATGTTGTTTATTCACACAAATCTAAATCTCGAAGTTAACTGCATTTTCATGATCCAGTTGCAGCCTGCTGCCTGCTGAAAAATTCATATCCAGACTCATAGAAGCATTAAAGTTTTCTACATCAAAATCATCATAAGTTTCTGGCAAATGAATCAGTACAGGTAACCGGGTGAGACCATTATCCCCACAAGGAAAGGCATAGTGACGCTCAACTTTCTGGAAACTTTGCAAACTTTCAAATTCCAGAAATACACTGCTGTTTTCATGGGTTCTTGGCACCTGAATAATTTCCAGGAACATGCTACGTTTTAACTGCTGCAATTTATTCAGTGCAATTTCTATTGCCTCATCTGAATTATCTTTACGCCAAAGCTTTTTCAGCATGGATTTTTTTTCATATTCGGCTTTCTGACGGTTCAGCGTATTGATATATTTTTTCAGATCCCGATATTGCTGCACATTATCGGCAATCGTGGTTTGAATATCTTTAATCGGCTGCTCGGAACGCTGATGCATTACCTGCCATTCATTCCGGTTCATCGGAATAAAGGTTTCACCCTTACGCTTTTCCAGCAAACGGATAAATGCCAATAACTTATATTCGAAATTCTGGATATAGGAATTAAACATAAATCCTGGCTGAGCTTTGAAGTCCCGGTAATAGGCTAAAATTTCAGTAAAGATTTTATGTACATGCAAATAGAGATAAGCAAACTCTTCAATATGCGATAAATGATCACGAATCGCATCCCGCATTGGCAGCAGCAATTCCCGCGTCAGAATTTCCTCCAACTGCTTCAAATAGCGTTGCGCCACAACATCGGCATTCTTTTCAACCACCTGAACCGGTTCGACCAGCAGAGGTAATAACTTTAGTTCAGAGACCTGCTCCAGATTATGTACAATGTCCCTGACGTCCAGATGGATCTGGCTCTGCAAGGTTACCATTCGCTGCAGCTGGGATTTCAGTGTCTCTACTACCTCTTCATTCATATCCTCTTTCAGATCCAGAACCAGAATATTCAGATAAACTTGACCTTCTAATGCACCTTTTTCTTCTATGAGGAAGCGACGAATAGAATACGGGTTTTGCTGTACATCCATCACAGGCGCAACGATAAATAAAAACTGTGAAGTGCGGACAATATCAAAATGACGGATTTGCTGTTCTTTAATCAGAAAATAACGGAATAGCGGATGTTGCATTTCCGCAGTCTGTTTTTTTAATAAAGGTTTATACCAGTAGCCCAACAACTGTTGCTTGATAAACACTTCAATAATGAAGCATTTAACCTGCTGTTCAGTGAGCTTACGTACGCCTTCGACCGGCTGTAATTGAAGACCACGAATAATTTCAGCAGCATTCAACAAGAAAGTACGACGTAGTTCCAGCTTTTCACGCTGCATCTGGAAGTTTTCATTGACTTCAATTTTATCAATCTGCTCGAGTACGTTTTCCAGGTAGTCTGCAACTTGCAAGCTGTCACTTAACCCGAGCAGGCTTTTCAAAGAGAGACCGAACGTGCTGGCATAATAACACATCCGGTCATTCAGAAATTTTTGGCTTAAAGCTTCTACCGAATGATAAGCCTGATAACGGTATTGATTGGTTTCCTGATCCCAGAGAATTCTTTTTGGCTTTAAAATCTGAAAATCGATACTTTCCTTGAGCTCAGGAGAGATATCTGCCAGAACGGCTTTAAGCTCCCGCTCCCATTCTAAATCGAGGCTCGGTTCCAGTTGGGATAAACGTGCACGTAACTGATATGGAATCGCAATCTGTGACATGTTTATCCCCTTTAAATATAACGAACATTCTTTTAAACAAAATGGTACATGAATTAGATAACATTTACGTCAAAATTATCTGACGAATATCACACTTATGCAAATAGCATTATTCATTATTTTTTTTGAATTTTTCCAACGTTTCAGCTTTTTTTTTCAAGTTCATCTTTTTTCAACTGCTGCTGTTTTAAATGCAATATTCCTTCCACAATCAGCACCATCACTGCCAACCAAATCGGGATATAGGTCAGCCATTCTCCAGATTCCACCCGTTCTCCGAGTGCCATCGAGGCAAAAGCCAGTAACACTGGCTCCAGATAGCTCAGCAGACCAAAAATCACAAAAGGCAGATAACGGCTTGCCAGAATATAACTACCTAAGCCTAAAGCACTTAAGAAACCCAGACCCAACACTGCCAAGATGAGATGAGGGAAATTGACCATTAGCTTGAGAGAATCGCTATGTACAAAGCCCAGATAGAAAGCCACTGGCAGAATCAGACACAAGTCCCACCAGAATCCACCCAAGTGATCCGTACCAAAGCGACGGCGCAGGAAGAAATACAGTGGATAAGCCAAAGCCACATAGACCGTTTCCCAGGCAATAAAACCAATCCGCCAGATTTCATGTCCCACGCCCAATACCGCACAAACCACCGCCGCCATCTGCCAGGCAGACAATTTTTCTTTATAGAGCACACAGCCAACCAGAACCATCACCAAAGGCAACAGGAAATAACCCAGCGACACTTGCAGGCCGCGACCATTAATCGGCCCCCATAAGAATAACCAGAGTTGGGTTGTACAAAGTAAAGAGCTAATAATTAACCAGATCAGAAACGTCGGCTGCTGTAGAATTCGCTTAAAAATACTGCCGATATGATTGAGATCACCTGACCACCACATAAACGCCGTCAGAAACGGGAGGGTCGCCAACATACGCCATGCAAAGGTTTGCTCACTGTCTAGTGGCTGCAGAAAAGGCGTGAAAATATAAAGCACACCAAAAACCAGTGACGCCAGCACTGACAGCGCGATCCCTTTATACATTCACTACCCCAAAATCTCTTTGCGCGCATTATATCGGGATGTCTTCAAGAATACTTGTCTCTATTCTTTGATCGAATGATAAATTTTCAAGGTGTAGCTTCTGATTGTATAAATATAAAAAAACCATGCCGAAGCATGGTTTGAGGATAAACTGAGTTTAGCGCGCAGTTTGTTTGGTGTGAATCACATCACTCAGGTCATAACCGACTGACTGTGCGTATTGTAAATATTCATTCACTACATTTTTATCCAACTGCGGGTCACGTGAGAGTATCCACATATATTTACGTTTAGGCTCACCGACCAGAACGGTTTGATAGTTTTCATCCAGTTTCAAGACCCAATAATCGCCACGTCCGACAGGAATCCAGCGAATGAAGTCTGGCAAGAAACTGACTTTTAATTTGGTATTTTGGGGTGGATTTTGCACAAATGCCTCACCCCCTGACTGGGTTTGTTCACCATCTTTTTTAATACAGCGGTTATCAACCACGATATTGCCATTTTCATTCAAAGTATACGTTGCTGTGACATCACGGTCACACTTATTCTGAAAATATAAAGGCTTACGCGCCACTTCGTACCATTTACCCAAATAACGGTCCAGTTCAACTTTTTCCACAGTCGGTAATGACTCTTTTTGCGCATATGCCATGGTCGTAGCGCCCAAACCCAGAAGAACAGCACTACCAATCGCAATTTTGGCAATTTTTAGACTTGCCTGAGAAAAATTCTTGGTTGTCATAAAGTATCCTTTCATTCACACAGATGAGTGAACCACATGTTTTTGTAAAATTTTATCTGTAACAACAATAACGTCATCGTGTGAATGATTGTGTATCGATATGTAAGATTTATGATTAGTTTTGCACAACTAATCATAGGCAGATCAATTACTTAACTCAGCATCTGAGCCTTCAAGCGTAGAATTTCATCACGCAAACGCGCTGCCTGTTCAAACTGCAGTTCTTTAGAAGCTTTCAGCATCTCTTTTTCAAGTTTAGTCATATGCTTTGCAAACAGTTTTGGATCTGCCAGCAGATGCCGCTCATCCGCACTTAAAGCTTTAGCCTGATCTGAGATACGTTCATCAATTTGATCATCATCGAGCACCTCTCCAGTATCGATTTCCTTGATCACCTGACGTACGGCACTGCGTGGGACAATACCATGCTCTTCATTAAACTGAATTTGTTTGGTACGACGACGATCCGTTTCATCAATTGCTTTTTGCATGGAGTCCGTAATCCGGTCCGCATAAAGAATTGCTTTACCTTTCAAGTTACGTGCAGCACGACCAATGGTCTGAATCAGCGAACGTTCGGAACGCAGGAAACCTTCTTTATCTGCATCCAGAATCGCTACCAAGGACACTTCTGGCATATCCAGACCTTCACGTAACAGGTTAATCCCGACCAGCACATCGTAAATACCGGTACGCAATTCATGAATAATTTTTACCCGCTCTACGGTGTCGATATCTGAGTGCAAGTAGGCTACCTTTACGCCATATTCTTTCAAATATGAAGTCAGGTCTTCTGCCATACGCTTGGTTAATGTCGTCACCAGTACACGTTCATTCAGATCTTTACGGATATTGATTTCGGACAATACATCATCGACCTGGGTTAGCACTGGACGGATTTCAATTTCAGGATCGACCAATCCTGTCGGACGCACCACCTGCTCTACAATTTGTTCTGACTTTTCCAGTTCATATCGTGCTGGCGTTGCACTGACATAAACCGTGGTTGGAACAATACGCTCCCATTCCTCAAATTTCATTGGACGGTTATCCAATGCACTCGGCAAACGGAAACCATAATTCACCAGATTTTCCTTACGTGAACGGTCACCCTTATACATCGCACCAATCTGTGGAACGGTTACATGTGATTCATCAATAATCAGCAAGGCATCATCAGGTACATAATCGAACAATGTTGGCGGTGCTTCACCTGAGGGACGGCCAGATAAATGACGTGAATAGTTTTCGATGCCATTGGTATAGCCCAGTTGCTGCATCATTTCCAGATCATAACGGGTACGCTGTTCGATACGCTGTGCTTCTAATAATTTGTCATTTTCACGGAAAAACACCAGACGCTCTTTTAACTCTTCCCGGATGGTTTCAATGGCACGGGTCAGATTATCCTTTGGTGTAACATAATGACTTTTTGGATAAATTGTCACACGCGGTACTTTGCGGATCATTTTGCCAGTCAATGGATCAAACCAGCGGATCGAATCTACCTCATCATCAAACAGTTCGATACGGATCGCATTCTGATCCGATTCGGCAGGGAAAATATCAATAATTTCACCGCGAATACGATAGGTACCACGCAGGAACTCCAGTTCATTGCGGGTATATTGCATCTCGACCAGACGGCGAATAATGTCATCACGACCAATACGATCCCCTTCCACCACATGCAGCAACATGCTCATGTAGGCATTCGGATCACCCAAACCGTAGATTGCAGAAACTGAAGCAACAATAATGGCATCACGGCGTTCTAATAAAGCACGTGTTGCGGACAACCGCATCTGGTCAATATGATCATTAATGGCTGAATCTTTCTCGATAAAAGTATCGGAAGATGGCACATAGGCTTCAGGCTGATAATAATCATAGTAACTAACGAAATATTCCACCGCATTATTCGGGAAGAATGCCTTAAATTCGCCATAGAGCTGAGCTGCCAAGGTTTTGTTATGTGCCATGACAATGGTCGGGCGTTGTGTCCGCGCAATAACATTGGCCATAGTGTAAGTCTTACCCGACCCTGTTACGCCTAGCAATAGTTGATTCTTATAGCCCCGCTCAATTCCCTGAACCAGTTTTTCAATGGCTTGTGGCTGATCGCCAGCAGGTTGATAGCTGGTCACTAAATCGAAAGGGGTTTTATCAGACATAATTGGCGGCAATTCACTGGCAATATTTTGTTGCTCTAATTATGGGGTTAAATCTGAATTACTCAATGCCTAAACAGGTGTCTATTTGGTAAAAATTGAAGTCTATAAGTAACTTAATAGAATGATTACAAAACAGTTCCATCTCATCTTGTCCGCCTTGAATATTTTATTAAATTTCAAAAATATTTATTTAAAAATTAGCTAATAATATTTAAGAACTCAAACAAGTGGCACTTTAAACATCTCTATGAAGATAGCTAAAATTCAGTTACATAAAGTTCTAATTTCTCTTGAGACTTTTGCTTTCTTATAGATACAATTTGCCTTGACCCCTAGCAATTTCAAAGGCAACATGAAACCAATAAGGATATCGAATCAAAAGCCATGACTTACCAATACCATGATGAAAGCATCGTCAAATCCTTGCCAGAAAATACTGTATTTGTATTTGGCAGCAATATGGCAGGGCTACATGCAGGCGGTGCCGCAAGAACAGCGCTTGAGCACTTTGGTGCTGTAGAAGGGGTTGGTCGTGGCTGGTCTGGTCAAAGCTATGCTATTCCTACAATGAATGAGCATTTGCAACAAATGCCGTTGTCACAGATTCAGCACTATATCGATGACTTTAAAATTTATACCAAGAATCATCCGAAAAATAACTATTTCCTGACCTCGGTCGGCTGCGGCATTGCAGGTTATAAAGTAGAAGAAATTGCACCTATGTTTAAAGGGATTTCACATAACGTGATTTTCCCGCAATCTTTTCGCCCGTTTGTAGAAAAACCGCTTCCGAAATTGAATGAAAAATTCCTTAAAACCATTTTCCGTGACTCTATCATTTTTGCTGACCCCACCGATGAACTGATCGAAGTGCTTGCAGTGACCGATAGTGAAAAAAGCCTGGCTAAAATTTTACTGAATACCCAAATGTATCCAACAGATAGTAATGGCCGTGATCGTGTTTTTGAGATTCAGGACATTCTGCATAATTTGAATGGTAAGGTTTTCGATTTCCAGAACAATTCTGAAGGTCCAATGGTCTTTGGTGGTGTGATTCTGGCACTGCTCGAACTGTATAATATTAATGAACAGGATTTTTCAGATGTCTGGCATGGTAAGCTTGAAATTGCGCCACCAAAGCCTGAAAATAAATCACGTAGAAACCTTCTCTAATTTCAGACTTAGTATCAATCAAAGCCAATCCTTGAATTGGCTTTTTTATTGTGAAATATAAAAGGTGATCTAATAAAAATAGCATTCAATTTCAAGATAAATATTTAATTATCACATTATTCTAAAATCATTTTTTTGGTCTTATACTTGCCTCATTAAATTAAATAATAAAATTGAGCTGCTTGAATGAACATGCTGGATTCTCCAATTTTTGAACTATCTCCTATTGCCATGTGGCTTGAAGATTTTAGTGAGGTAAAAAAACAATTTGATCTCTGGCGTGCTCAAGGGGTGCAGGATTTACTCACTTTTTTGCAAGAAGACGAATCACGTATTTTAGAATGTGCGAAAAAAATTAAACTGCTTAAGGTCAATCCTAAAACACTAGAACTTTATCAGGCAGATGACTTTAACCATCTCAGTCAAAATTTGAATCTCGTGTTCAAAGAGGATATGAGCAAATCCCACATCCAGGAACTCGTCGCTCTATGGAATGGAGACACCCAATTTTCCCATTCAGCAGTAAACTATACCTTGACTGGTCAACGTCTGGATATTCAGCTGAAAGGAATTGTCCTGCCACAACATGAGCATGATCTCTCCTTACTCTTGATTACTACTGAAGACATCACTGCTTATACACAAGCTCGTCGTTTAGAAGAACAAAATCGCCATCTGGCTGAAGCTCGTTTTATTTATTCACCGGCTTCATTATGGATCGAGGATTTTAGCCGTATTAAAATTAAACTAGATCATTTACGTGATTTAGGAATTGAAGATTTTCAGACTTTTCTGGATGTACATCATGATTTTATTTATGAATGCATTAGAGAGATTAGAATCATTGATGTCAATCAGGCCACTCTCGATCTATTCGGCGCCTCAACCAAAGATGCTCTATTAAAGAATGTACATAAAGTCTTTGCGAAAGAAATGGTGCAGACCTTTAAAGAACAACTTATTGAGCTTTGGAATGGTAATCTGCATCATCAGCGTGAAGCCGTAAACTATGCATTGGATGGCAGTATCCGTCATGTCCTGCTTCAATTTACCGTATTTCCTGATTATCTCCATGACTGGAGTATTGTTCAGATCGCCCTGACAGATATTACCGCACGTAAAAAAGCTGAACATTATCTGGAATATTTAGGCAGACATGATGTCTTAACCCAACTATGTAACCGTTCATTTTACATGCAGGAACTAAACCGTCTGGAGCGTAATTTACTACGCCCAGTATCCTGTATTTTTATGGATCTCAATGGACTCAAAGAATTAAATGACTACCTTGGACACGATGCTGGAGACAACCAGTTACGTCGCGTAGGTAACATCCTGAATCAACTTATTCAACATACGCCCTATTCTGCCTCTCGAATTGGTGGAGATGAATTTGTAGTCCTTTTACCTGGTGCGGATCAAACTGCTTTGCAAAATTGTCTCAATAGTTTGCATGAACTTTTAGTGGTTGATAACCAGTTTTACTCACATCAGCCAATCAGCCTGTCAATTGGACATGCCACCAGCTATGCAGATGAACGTCTTGAAGACATGCTAAAACGTGCCGATCAAGATATGTATCATCAGAAAAGAAGCCATTACCAAAATAATGACCGCAGAATGCCAGCTTCTCAGTAAGTTGAATGATTTAAATATCAATAAATAAAAAAGCCATGGTCAAACCATGGCTTTTTTATTAGAAAACTTATCGTTTTCCCATTGAACGACGGGTGCCACGTGGTGGCATCCAGGTTCGATCAGCATAACGTTGTGGCTTGGGACGAAGATCCTCTAAGATCTCATCTGTTGCACCTTGATCAGCTTGCTTCAATGGAAACGGCAAATTAACTAAAGGCTTTTTCTTGGGAGTATTTGGGGAGCTCATCAGCTTGACTCAATAATAACTCAGTCTATTGTACAAAAAAAAAGAGCGAGATGTAAAAACAAGTCTTTTTATTGTGTTATCAAACGATGTTTCATTTAATGTTGCTACCATTTTTTGATTAAAAAAACAACGTCTCAAGTATTCCATTTATCTTAATTTAAGCAATTTTAGAGTAGAGTAAATACTCTATAATTATCCAAATTGAACTTATAACAATCCGTCATTTAAACTTCATGGAGTGAACTTTAAGATGAAAAAATCAACTTTTATATGTATGGCTACCGGACTTATTGGAATTACTTCCACCACTCAGGCGGCCGACTATTCAAAATATTTCAGTATGGAAGCCGAGGGCTTTAAACGTTTTTCAGTCTCAGTGGGGGCTTTACATGTCATGCCGCAAGGCAAAGCACAGCCGTTTAAAGTAAGTACAGCTGCTTATGAAGGTATTCAATCTGATGTTGGAGAAATCTCGTCCCAGGCAGTTATTGATAACCGTGCAGAAAACTCATCAGGTTTGGCTAATTGGCTAATTGATTTAATTAATGGTGTGAATCCAAATAGTACATTGCCCGCGTTCATGAGTGGTACGGCAAATATTTATGGTTTAGAAAACTGGAATAATCCGGGAACTGGGTTAGAGGCAGATGATGTCACTACGCTTGGCATCATGACCAATTATTTCTTTACTGATAATATTTCTTTTGAAATGAAAGCTGGGATTCCACCTAAAGTAGACTTACAAGGAAAGGGAAAAATATATGCTCCATTTAGTACAATTGCTTCGCCAATCGTCGGTTCTATTGAGTTAGACAATGATATTTTTATTACAGATTTAGAGGCACATGGTCCTGCAGCTTCTGCCCGAGCATGGACACCAGCTTTTGAATTCCAGTATCACTTTGGTAAAACTGGCGTAAACAAGTTCCGTCCTTATATTGGCGTAGGCCTCATGTATGCTTATTTTAATGAACTTGAAGTTAATCCACAGACAGAAAGAGACCTGATTGCTGCGGGTCATATGATTGCTAATATTTTGGATAATAAAGCTGGAGCATCATTAGATGGATCACCAAATGAAAACGCTAATCCAAAAGTTAAAGTTGAAGCAACAGATGCTTTTGCTCCAGTCGTCACTGCAGGTTTTACTTATGACTTCAATGATAAATGGTTTGCGGTAGGTTCAATCTCTTATGCTCACTTAAACAATGAAACTACGATTACAGTTACAGATAATAACTTCGGCAAACTAATTGAATCCAAGGCAGATATTGAGGTAAACCCAATCTTGGCCTATGCAGGTATTGGTATGCGATTCTAAGACAGTTCAATTTTAAAAGCAGAGCTAAACTCTGCTTTTTTATTTTTAATTTAATAAATTACATAATTACTAAAATAAATCAATACACTGAAATAAAAATCATTATTTATTAACTTTTCACCTACTTAGCACTCTCGTTTTGTATACAGATTAATTGAACCAAGTTTAGTTTATTAACAATAACAAAGATGAATAAATTGAACAAGGAGTTCAAATTGGAAAAGATTTTAGGGACATTTATTGGGTGGAATTGTAGGCAATTTAAATCTTGCCAATGACATTAGAATTACAGACTTGGCGCAGTCTAGCAAAGCCGCCGAAGCTCGTGCATGGACGCCTGCTTTTGAATTCCAATATCATTTTGGTAAGACAGGAGTAAATAAATTCCGCCCCTATGTAGGAGTAGGGTTAATGTATGCCTACTTCAATGAACTTGAAATGGATAAAGGCATTGAAGCTGATCTGGTTGCTGCAGGTCATATGATCCAGAATATTATTAATCAGAATGCTGGTGCTTCTCTTGAAATGAAGGACAGTAATGGCAGAATGAAAGTGGATCTCGAAGCCACCGATGCTTTTGCTCCTGTGGTGACTGCCGGCTTTACTTATGATTTCAATGAGAAATGGTTTGCAGTTGGCTCAGTGTCTTATGCCCATTTGCAAAACGAATCCAAAATTACTGTAATCAATGAAAATACCGGGCAAACGTTAATCAACTCTAAAGCCGATGTAGAAATTAATCCGATCCTAGCTTATGCAGGTATTGGTATGCGATTTTAAGACAGTTCAACTTTAAAAGCAGAGCTAAGCTCTGCTTTTTTAGTTCCAAATCCACCAAGTCCGCAAAGACTTTACGCAATTTCCAGATTCTAATCTGGACCTGTCTATCCCTATAAATATCGAATCTATAAAAAAAATTTATCTTTTAAGTAATTATTATTCTATCGCGACAACAAGTCGAATCGACTAACATAGCTTGCGATACTCACGATACAGACTCTTTATGACCAACAGCCAGTTTTCCAAGCCACTTATTTATATGCTCATTGGTTCAGCAGTAATTCTGGCATTGTCTTTAGGTGTCCGTCATGCATTTGGCCTATATCTGGTGCCGATGAGTGAGGAATTTGGTTGGGGACATAATGTATTTAGTTTGGCCATTGCCATGCAAAACCTGATCTGGGGTGCAGTACAACCGATTACCGGGGCATTTGCCGATAAATATGGCAGCAAAATTGTCGTGGCGATCGGCGGTGCTTTATATGTCATTGGTCTACTCTTGATGGCATTCAGTTCGACCGGTTTGCTACTCAATATCAGTGTGGGCTTAATTCTGGGTCTAGCACTATCTGCAACTTCTTTTCCGGTGTTATTGTCTGCAGTCGGACGTGCAGCACCGCCAGAAAAGCGCAGTCTGGCCATGGGCATTGCCAGTGCAGCCGGATCTTTTGGTCAGTTTATCATGCTGCCTTCGACCCTACTGCTGTTACAGAATGTCGGATGGTCAGCTGCGCTGGTGGTCAGTGCCATTTTAATCGCACTGATTGTACCCCTCGCCTGGATGCTGAAAGCACCAATGTATGTTGCGGCTCATACCAACCCTATCCCTAATAAAGCATCACTCAGTTTTAAACAGATTCTAGTGGTGGTTAAAAATCATAAACCTTTCTGGTTCCTGGCACTGGGCTTCTTTGTCTGCGGGTTCCAGGTAGTATTTATCGGAATTCATCTGCCCGGCTATCTGATAGATCATGGTTTTAATGCCACTACTGGAACGATTTTCCTGGCACTGGTCGGTTTGTTTAATGTGGTCGGCACCTATACCGCCGGCTGGCTCGGTGGGAAATACTCTAAACCACACTTATTGATGGGTTTATATGGCCTACGCGGCATTGCTATTATTGCATTTTTACTGCTGCCCCTAAGCACATGGACAGTGTATGCCTTTGGTGTCATCATGGGTTTATTATGGTTGTCTACCGTACCACTGACCAATGGTATTGTCGCCAATATGTTCGGGGTTAAGTATCTGACCATGCTGAGTGGTATTGTATTTTTCACTCATCAGGTGGGCTCATTCTTTGGTGGATGGCTCGGTGGTGTTAACCATGATATAGCAGGCAATTACAATGCGGTATGGATGCTATCAATTGTATTAAGTATATTTGGCGTACTGGTACATTTCTGGGTCAATGAGGAGCAAATTGTGCATGACTGATTCTCTGCTGAAACTCAAAATCTCGATTGCTGTGGCAATCCTGCTTTTACTCACATTGTCGATTGCACTATGGTTGCAAACCCCTGAACTGTTTGAATACTTTAATCAGGCTTTCTGCGCGCATTAAACTGCTGAAATAGCATCAGTAAATTTCACTATGTTTCAGCACAAAAACTAAAAGTAGTAAAACCCAACAATTACTATATTTCTTTATTATTTCAAAATTTTAGAATTCATAATAATTTTGCGCTGTCTGGGTTTAAGTTTTTTCATATGTTTTGATTATCAGAAATAAAGTTGAGGCCTCGTAATGACAAATTTATCCCAGTGATCACGAGCAAATTATTAGTTAGAATTGTATTCTGAGACAATCAGGTCATTCCATCTTCCCGGCACTCTTTCCAACTGGTCTTGCCCTTTCTTGAAATGCGATAGCCTGGCGGATTTCCGTCCATTTTAATAAAAAATGAGAATAACGAGAAAGGTAGCCTAAACCTTTGATAAGAATGACTCTGCATATAGATTGTCTACCATTAAGACTGTAACCGCACCAAAAATCTTTTATTTTCAAGCAAAAATTTAACTTTGAATATTAGGTGTGATCTAATCGATCTTTAACAAAACAAAGCAGCTTTTTACTTTTTCTCACTTAATCTGCCTAGTGTATTTTCCTTTTCCTGCTTAGTGTATTAGAAAATCAGGATTCAGCATATAAATAGAGGAAAAGACCATGAATGAGCTTCAATTTTCAGATTGTGTTCGGGCCTGTATGAGCTGTTCACTCGCATGTGCTAACTGTGCTAGCGCCTGTCTTAAAGAAGAAGATCTGGAGATGATGCGGGAATGCATCCAGCGCTGTCTGGATTGTGCAGATATTTGCCAGCTTTGCGCCCGTATGGAACAGAAACAGTCTCCTTTCATGCATGAGATGTGTGAACTCTGCGCAAAAGCGTGTGACTACTGTGCAGAAGAATGTGGTCATCATCAAGACGATCATTGCCAGCAGTGTGCCGAAGCGTGCCGTCGTTGTGCTGAAGAATGCCGAAAAATGGCGGCTTAAAAAATTAATTTGATAATCCTGTTCTTCATTTCAAATGGCATAGGTTAATAGTTGTATGCTCAAACCATTCCAATAAAAAAACCCGCAAGCAAATACTTACGGGTTTTTGATCTAACTTGAATTAATCAAATTAGAATAAACGGTTCATACCATTCAGTGTCGCTACACGATATGCTTCCGCCATGGTTGGGTAGTTAAACGTGGTTTCCACAAAATATTTGATGGTATTGTTCGGACTGTTCATCACCGCTTGACCAATGTGGATAATTTCAGAAGCATTGTTACCAAAACAATGAACGCCTAAAACTTCTAATGTTTCACGATGGAACAGGATCTTCAATTCACCTACCGTATCACCGGTAATCTGGGCACGTGCCAGATGACGGAATGAAGCCTGGCCAACTTCATACGGAATTTTTTCTTCAGTCAACTGCTGTTCAGTCTTACCAATTGAAGAAATTTCTGGAATGGTATAAATACCTGTCGGGATATCCGTCACTGGTGCAACATCTTTTTCTCCACTCATGTTGGCACCCGCACAACGACCTTGGTCATAGGCAGCAGAAGCAAGAGATGGCCAGCCAATCACATCACCCGCAGCGTAGATATTTTCGACTTCGGTTTGATATTGATCATTTACAGTCAATTGACCACGGCTGTTCGGTTTCAGGCCAACGTTTTCCAGACCTAAACCATCAGTATTCCCTGAACGACCATTACACCAAAGGATAGCATCCGCTTTAATTTTCTTGCCACTTTGTGTATGTAGAACCACATAATCATCAGATGTTTCAAGGTAATCAATCTGCTCATTGTGACGGATCAACACGCCCTGCTCACGTAAGTGATAAGACAATGCATCAGAGATTTCATCATCCAGATAGCTAAGTAGCTTCGGTTGCGTATTGATCAGGTCAACTTTATGGCCCAGACCAATAAAGATCGATGCGTATTCACAGCCAATCACACCTGCACCGTAAATAATGATTTTTTGGATTGAATAATCCAGATCCAGAATTTTGTCTGAATCAAATACACGTGGGTGATTAAAGTCTAAAATTTCCGGACGATAAGGACGAGAACCTGTCGCAATCACTAATTGTTTAAACTGAATCGTTTCCTTTATGCCATCTGGAGTAAATACAAAAATGGTATTTTCATCCTGAACATAGGCACGGCCATGGAAGATATCAATTTTATTACGGTCATAAAAACGTGAATGTGTTTCAACCTGCTGTTGAATCACTTTATGCGCATTACGAAGCACTTGCTTCATGGTGAACTGTTTCCATTCACCGACTTTCTGGAACATTGGATCACGTTGATAACGGATGATGCTTGATACCGTTTGACGCAATGCTTTACTTGGAATCGTACCAACATGCGTACAGTTACCACCAAGTTGTTCACGCATATCAACGATTGCAACGCGCTTACCCGATTTGGCAAGTTTCATTGCCGCGCCTTCGCCCGCAGGGCCTGAACCTAGAACTACCGCATCGTACTTAACGAAAGTCCCACTAACGACCTCTTTCTTACGTGGCATTCAACGCTCCTTTATAAATTAAATTCATCTGCAATATCTGTTTGCCATATTATGACGTAAATCATGTCATTTTGGTGTATTTAACTGACATATATTGTGTGATGAGAACATTTTTTAAATGAATAGTCCTTTTTGCCCCATTTGTAGCTAAGTCCGTTATAATAAAAGCGCTATCTTTGATTATCTCCTCCCTTCAAAAACAGTGGAAAAGTTAAATATGTCTGAAAACCGTAAACCTGAACAGGGTGTCAAACTTCGCGGCGCGGAAAAGGTCGCCCGTATTCCTGTAAAAGTTGTACCTACGGTTGAAACACCACGGAAGCCGGACTGGATTCGCGTCAAAATGGCCGCACCTGAAGAAGTACAACGGATTAAAACTACACTTCGTCAGCAAAAATTACATACCGTATGTGAAGAAGCCGCCTGTCCTAACCTGCCTGAATGTTTTGGTGGGGGTACAGCAACCTTTATGATTATGGGTGATATTTGTACCCGTCGCTGTCCGTTCTGTGATGTAGCACATGGCCGTCCAAATGCACTAGATCCAGATGAACCGCGCCATATGGCAGAAACAATTGCTAACTTAGGTTTGAAATATGCGGTGATCACTTCGGTAGACCGTGATGATTTACTGGATGGCGGTGCACAGCATTTTGTTGATTGTATTAAAGAAGCACGTGAACTGAGTCCAAAGACTTTATTAGAAATCCTGGTTCCTGACTTCCGCGGTCGTATGGATATTGCGCTACGTATCATGACTGAATGTCCACCAGACGTGTTTAACCACAATATTGAAACTGTGCCACGTTTGTATAAAGCGATGCGTCCGGGTTCTGATTATCAGCACTCTTTAAACCTGCTGAAAATGTTTAAAGAATACTGCCCGGATATTCCAACCAAATGTGGTTTGATGGTCGGCATTGGTGAAACTGAAGAAGAGGTTATTGCACTGCTGGATGACCTGAAAGCACATGAGGTCGATTATGTGACGATTGGTCAGTACTTGCAGCCTTCTAAACAGCATGCGCCAATTGACCGCTTTGTAACACCAGAAGAATTCGAGCGCTACGCAGAACATGGCCGTAAGCTTGGCTTTAAGAATATCTGGTCGGCTCCAATGGTACGTTCAAGCTACTTTGCCGATCGTCAATACTACGGCGAACCGGTTCCAGCAGTACGTCATAAAGTTGATCCGGCAAAAAAAATCACTGTTCAGACGATTGAAGCTTAAAAATTGCTTCAACCCAAGCCCTCTTAAATAGAGGGCTTTTTTATAGCTTATGAATTCAAATTTAAGTTAATCTTTAATAATTTTTTTCTTGTCCTTATTCATTAAGTTATTACTTATCTTCACATTTCTTTGCGTGTTCTCACTTGAATACTGCTCACTTTTCAAACAATCTCAAAAATAGTTAAAACACTTTAATATGTCGTTGAAATATTTAATAACGATAGTTCTCACAAGAACAGCTGTGAACTTGCCTGGCTCTTAAGTGATGCAAAAATATCGCTCAAGTGTTAATAAAACACATTATTAATACTGGCAGCGGCACAGTTGTATAACCCTGGAGAAATATAATAATGCTATTTATTTTTGCCGTGCTTCTTCTACTTACCAGTTTATGGGCGATTTTCTTTTTTCAACTCTCCCGTACCACTGGTGCAATTACCCTGATGATCATGTCAGTGGTTTGTGCCTTTATCAGCCCTTGGTCACTGATTCTGGGTATTCCTTTGATTCTGATCAATCTGGTCGTCATGATCGAACCTTTACGTATGTCTTTCATTTCCAGGCCAGCCTATAAAGCTTTAGCGGATGCCATGCCGAGCATTAGCCCGACAGAACGTGAAGCTTTGGATTCTGGTACTAGCTGGTGGGAAAAAGAGCTCTTTATGGGTGCGCCGAACTGGGAAACCTTTAATAGCTATCCCTATCCAAAACTTTCCGTTGAGGAACAGGCATTCTTGGATAACGAAGTCGAAACACTGTGTAGCATGCTGGATGAATGGGAAATTCATGAGAAGAAAATGCTGCCTGAACATATCTGGCAATACATTAAAGATAACGGTTTCTTGGGACTAATTATTCCTAAAGAATATGGCGGTCGTGCCTTCAGTTCCTTTGCTCAAAGCCGGGTGATGAGCAAGATTTCCTCACGCTCGCTCACTACAGCCGTAAGTTGCATGGTGCCGAACTCTCTCGGTCCGGGTGAGCTGTTGCTCCATTACGGTACCGAAGAGCAGAAAAACCGTTATCTGCCAGGGCTGGCACGCGGCGAAGAAATTCCCTGTTTCGGTCTGACCAGTCCAGAGGCAGGTTCAGATGCCGGCGCCATTCCAGATACCGGCGTGGTCTGCTATGGCCAGTTTGAAGGTCAGGAAGTCTTAGGTTTGAGAATGAATTTTTCCAAGCGCTGGATTACGCTAGCTCCAATTGCGACAGTAGTAGGCCTGGCCTTTAAAATGTATGATCCGGATCATCTATTGGGTGATAAAACTGACTATGGGATTACCTGTGCCCTGTTACCTGCCGATCACCAAGGCGTCATCGTTGGTCCACGGCACCATCCTGGCTCACCGTTTATGAATGGTACCGTTGAAGGTAAAGATGTCTTTATTCCACTGGACTGGATTATTGGGGGCGTCAAAAATGCCGGTAAGGGCTGGCGCATGCTGATGGAATGTCTGGCGGTTGGTCGTGGTATTTCTCTGCCAGCTTTATCTACCTCTAGTGCCGAGATGACTTATTTGAATGTCAGTGCATTTTCACGGATTCGCCAGCAATTTAAAATTTCAGTGGGTAAATTTGAAGGGGTGCAGGAAGCCAATAGTGAAATCGCCAGTGATGCCTATATGCTGGAAGCTTTTCGCTATTTAGTGACCTGTGGTCTAAATCAAGGCGGCAAACCGGCAGTGATGACCGCGATTGCCAAGTACTATGCCACTGAGACCATGCGTAAAATTGTTAACCATGGTATGGATGTTGTCGGTGGTCGTGCCATTCAGATGGGACCTCGTAACTTCCTGGCTCTCAACTATCAGGCTATTCCAGTATCGATTACAGTTGAAGGCGCCAATATTCTGAGCCGTTCATTAATGATCTTTGGCCAAGGTTCGATGCGTTGCCATCCTTATCTGTATGAAGAATTACAGCTTCTGCAAGCTGAAGACCCGAAAGCCGCACTGACTCCATTCGATACTATGTTGTTTAAGCATCTGGGTTATACCTTTAACCGGACTGCCCGCTCTTTTGCCTATGCTTTTAGCGGTGGTTCAAGTGCTGCGCCACAAAGTGCAGTTGATTTTACCCGTCCTTATTACAAGATTATTAACCGGCTCAGTGCCAACTTTGCCCTGACTGCAGATATGTGTCTGGGTTTACTTGCCGGTGATATTAAACGCAAGGAAATGCTTTCTGGCCGTCTGGCTGATATTCATGCTCATCTGTTTATTGCGACGGCAATCCTGAAATTCTTTGAACATAGCAAAAAAACCGAAGCTGAGCGTCTGCATGCACAATTGGCAATTGAGAAATCTTTATATACCGCTCAAGAGGCGTTTTATGACCTGTTTGCAAACTTCCCGGTGGGTGTTGCTGCTGGCATGGTCAAACTTATCTGTTTCCCATTTGGCCGACCTGTCGCGAAGCCATCTGACCGACTTAAACAGGAAGTCGCAAATGTCATGATGGAAGATAACGCTTTCCGTAAAGTACTGAAAAAGCATGTTTTCTATAGCACAGCGGAAGATGATGTAAATGGTCGTATGGAATCAACCTTCACCATGTTATTGGAGATTGAGCAGCTTTGGGATCGCTTTAAGAAAGCTGAAAACAGAGGTCAATTTAAAGGACTCAGTTTTGCTGATCATGTGGCTGATGCGCATGGACAAGGGTTTATTAATGAAGAAGAAGCGAATAAGTTACTGCACTATAATACACGTCGTTATGACAGCATGTTGACCGATGTCTTCGATCTGCATTTACAGGAAGTATTGGAGCTGGAAAATCCTCATATTTCGAAAGCAGATGCAACAGGTACTGATACTTCAGTTCAAAGTGCACCTTCACATTCAACCAGCCCTTAGATAGATCTCTTATCTCCATCGGATCTTGCTTTCCAAAGTGAAGTTATTTCTTGACCTCACTTTGAATATCTCAAGTGGCTATTCAGCCACTTTTTTACGACTATTGCACGATGGTATTTAAGATATAAAACGTTAAGCTAGACCCATAATAAAATTGAGGGTCAATGATGTCACAACAAGATTATGAAAATGGCTTGAAAGTCCGTAGTGAAGTGATGGGTGAAAGCTTTGTGCAGCGTGCTCAGGAAAATACCGTTCCATTTACCCAGCCTCTACAGGACTGGATTAATGAACATGCATGGGGTTCGACTTGGCAACGTGAAGGTGTATTATCGCGTAAATACCGTTCTTTAATTACCATTGCCTTCCTAACTGCGCAAAGAAGTCCCGCTGAACTAAAAGGCCATGTGCGAGGTGCGCTGAATAATGGCGCAACGGTTGAGGAAATTCAGGAAGTGTTGCTGCATAGTCTGCCTTACTGCGGCGCACCGGCAACTCAGGAAGCCTTTCGTGCTGCACTTGAAGTGATTCAGGAATATGAAGAAAATCAACAGAATTAAGAGATGAATGCAGATTGGTAAAGGATTAAAGTGATAGATAGTTTTAAAATTGCTTAGGCTATTTTGAATAATTGAAATAAAATCCGGGAATTTTTAAATTCCCGGATTTTAATATTTTAGATAAAGAAATCTATTGCGATGAACTTAATTGAAAATTAATTATCTCTTTTAATAGCAGGTTTTAATAAAAACTTTATCCCCTTAATTCAATTTGCGTACGTTGTTCCAACCCTTGTACCGCAGCAGAAAAATCTAGCTGGCTGGCCTGCGGCTTGGTAATCTGCTGAAACTGCTGCTGAACTAAAGACATCACCGATAAATCCAGTTGCTGTTGCTTTACAAGCTCTAAAGCAATACCGATATCCTTTTGTAGTAAATCCAGCGCAAAGGTTTTATGAAATTCACGGCTCAGTACACGCTGTGCCATGATATTTTCCGACATGCTGCTTTTACCACTGGAATGATTAATACAGTTCAACGCACTGCTTAAATCCACTCCCTGCCCTTTCAGTACAGTCAAGCCTTCAGCCAGTGCCCATAAATGCGTCGCCATCAAAGTATTATTAACAGCTTTCACTGCAAAACCAGAACCGCTTTCTCCCACATATTCAATCAAGCCAGCAAAAGCAGCAATGATCGGTTTAGCTTGTTCAAAGGCAGCTTCATTTCCTCCCACCATCACGGTTAAAGTCCCTTTTTCTGCCCCAACAGTCTGACCGGATACCGGAGCATCCAGGTAATAGCTTCCCTGTTGCTCCAATCGTTTTGCCAGTTTTTGTGCCGATGCTGGCACACCGCTGGTACAGTCAATCCAGATTGCACCTTGTTTGGGTGGATAGGCTGCAATTAATGCTTCCACATCCTGACTGGTCGGCAAACAGGAAAAGATAAAATCTGCCTGAACCGCCTGCTTAATACTCACTGCTTGAGTTGCAAAAGTTTCAGCATGCGTTACAGCTTTCTGTTCAGTCCGGTTCCAGACCCAAACCTGATGTCCGAGTTTTGGCAAATGGGAGGCCATATGCCAGCCCATTGCCCCGAGTCCTAAAAATGCAATTGTATGACTCAAAAAATGCTCCTCATATTAAGCGACTGGCTTAGCCTCGACCTCAGTTACGGTTTCAGCTGGTTCAGAGGCTGGCAATTCTTTATCTTCACCACGGTTCAGGAACAGATTTAATAGAATTGCGGCTAAGGTTGCGGTACCAATACCACCCAGATCAAAACCACCAATTTGCAAGCTATAATTCCCTGTACCCATGATCAGACACACGGCACCAATGATCAGTGTACTGTTCTTTGTGAAATCAACACGGTTATCCACCCAGATTTTCGCACCAGCCACCGTAATCAGGCCAAATACAACAATCGATGCACCACCCAACAAGGCCACTGGAATGGTACTGATCACTGCGCCAAATTTAGGCGAAAGTCCGAGTAAAATGGCGAAGATACCTGCAAAGACAAATACAGTGGTTGCATAAACTTTAGTGACCGCCATCACACCAATATTTTCGGCATACGTGGTCATCCCTGTACCACCGACAGAAGCTGACAATGAAGTACACACCCCATCAGCAAAGAAACCACGGCCCATATACGGTGACAGGTTTTTACCGGTCATCGCAGAGACTGCCTTAAAGTGCCCCAGATTTTCTGCAACCAGGATAATTGCTACTGGTGCAATCATCAGCATGGCATTCATTTCAAATACTGGACTCTGGAAATTCGGCAAACCAAACCATGCTGCTTCACTGACCTTGGTAAAATCAATCGCAGGTCCGAAGCCCATCACATTGGTGCAAAGGAAGTAAATCAGGTAGGAAGATAATAAGCCCAATAACAATAATAGACGGCGTACCATTCCTCGGGTAAACACAGCAATCACACTGATACAGATAATGGTGATTAATGCCATCCACGAATCAAACTGGTTCGCTGAAACACTCTTAATTGCGACTGGTGCCAGATTCAAGCCGATAATCATCACGATCACGCCAGTCACTACAGGTGGCATCAGTTTTTCAATCCAGTTGGTGCCAGTTTTCATCACCAGCAGACCAATCAAGGCATAAACAATACCGCAAGCAATCGTACCACCAAGCGCCAGTCCGATATTAGGATTCGCTCCAACTCCGGAATACCCCGTCACTGCGACGACCGCACCAATAAAGGCAAAGCTGGATCCCAGATAACTTGGCAATCGACCGCCCGTGATCAGGAAAAATAAAATGGTCCCAATCCCGGTAATAAAAATCGTGAGATTGGGATCAAACCCCATTAATAAGGGTGCCAGCACGGTTGCGCCAAACATGGCAAACACATGCTGTAACCCGAGAATAATACTTTTTCCAGCAGGCAGATATTCATCTGTTTGCACGGGTGTGGTATCGAGATTGCCTTGGTAAGGCTTAAATTTTGGAAACCACGTTTCTTTTTCTTGCATCGGCTTCCCCTCCTTGATTAGGATTGAATTGAATTAGCACATTTTGTGTGGCTCACAGTAAGAACGGTTGAAGTACATCAGCGCATTGCCTTGACTCTGACACATGGCTTTCACCTCACAGAACAGCACGTCATGACTGCCTACGGATAAACATTGGACCACCTCGCAGTCAAAACTGACTAAAGCATCCTCAAGTACAGGTGACTGGGTCACCAAGGTTTTCCAGTTCCCCTGGCTGAAACGCTCTGCCATTGGCGTTTTTCCACCAAACAGATTGGAGAGATGTTGTTGATGTGATGCCAAGGTATTCACACACAATACCTGATTCTTTTTAAAGGTTTCATAAACTGAAGCAGAACGGTTCAGACACACCAGCAACGTTGGTGGTGTATCCGTCACGCTGCATACGGCCGAAGCGGTAAATCCAGCCATTCCTGCATCGCCTTGCGTGGTAATGACATTCACCGCAGCACCTAGATTAGACATGCCCTGACGGAAAATCCGCTGATCGACCTGGGTAAAGATGTCACCCGATGCGTTAGTCGCCAAAACCTTATTTAATGCTTTATTTTCTGCAACTGTCTCTGTGATGATTTTAGATAGTTTGGCATTCATGCTGTTCTCCCTACCCCAAGTCGATGTTCAGTTTCAGACCTGGGGCATCTAGTAATGAGATTGAATCAGGTGGATCGGCTTATACATGGGCAATCGAAGCAATTTCGACTAGCGCATCAGGTTTGACCAAACCTGTCTGTACGCAATACCGTGCCGGCTTATCTCCCGGGAAATACTCAGCATAAACTGTATTAATCGCAGCATAATCTGCCCAGTCTTTGACAAAGACATGGTTAAACGTTACGTCATCCATGCTGCCACCAGCTTCTGCAATCACACGCTTGATAGTTTCCAGAATATGACGGGTCTGTGCTGCGGCATCACCGACATGCACCACATTATTATTTTCATCAAAAGCTAATGTACCGGATACATACACAATATTGTCTGCCTTGGTTGCCGGTACATAAGGTGCTAATGGTTTCGATGTTCCTGCTGGAATAATGATTTCTTTAGGCATACTATTTTTTCCTTAATTCTGATCTTTAATTCTTTATGCGCTTACGGTTAATTTAGTTTCTTTTAGTGACTCACTTTCTTTTTGAAAGGTTTCAACAAAATTTGCAGTATCTGACACCCAGCCAAAGAAGGTCTTGATGTTATACAGACTGGCTTCATGCGCTTCGACTGGACCTGCCTGATGGCAGGCATCGGCAAGTGCTACACCGAAATACTCCAAGAAGAAGCCATCACGTAGCGTCGATTCCACACAAACGTTGGTGGCAATCCCGACAAAGACCAGATTGCGAATACCTCGGACACGCAACATGCTGTCCAGCGCGGTATTAAAGAAACCGCTATAACGTGGCTTTTCAATTACCAGGTCTTGTGGCAGTGGCTTTAACTCATCAATCAGCTCAAAATCCCAACCGCCTTTTGCTAACAATTGCCCTTGTAATTCAGGACGTTTACGCATGGTTTTTAAGGCATTCGATTTATGGAAGTTTGGAGAGTCGGCACCACCCGCTTCCTTATATTCCGCATCCCAGCCATTTTTGAAATAAATCACCTGAATACCAGCTGCATGCGCTGCATCAACTGCCTTTTTAATATTTTCAACCACTGGCTTGGTCTTTGAGACATCAAAGCCCGCCAGATCCAGATAGCCGCCTTGCGAGGTATAAGCATTCTGCATATCAATGACGATCAAAGCTGTTTGTTCTGGTGCAAGACAAATCGCTTCGGGTTCAGCTTTAAGGGTTTTTCCTGTACCGAGTTTTTCAGTAAAACCGGCTGTTACGACTGATTCACTCATGCACTTTTCTCCAAAACTGGTGCTTCACCTTCAATGACAATATGCTCACGGCATTTCATCAGTGGCTGGATTTTTTGACCAAAATCTTCAACCCCTTGAATAAAATCATCAAAAGTCAGTAACACACCTTCAGTACCTTTGATCTCGCCAATTTCATCCAACATTCGTGCCACATTTTCATAAGAACCCACCAACGTACCCATATTAATATTCACTGGAGATACGCTAGAAGCCATTTGACGGATATTGGTATCTGTCCCGGAAGTGGTATCTTTACCGCCCTGATTCATGAGCCAGTTAATCGCTTCCATGTCGGCACCATCGTTATAGTGCTGCCATTTGGCTTGCGCTTCTTCATCGGTTTCTGCAGCAATCACCATAAATAGCACATAAGTCTGTACATCACGGCCAGTCGCATCTGTTTTTTCTTTTAGGCGGTCATTAATTTCTGCATAAGCTGTTGGGGTATTTAGTCCTTTGCCAAATACGAAGTTATAGTCGGCATATTGTGCAGAAAACTCTAAACCTGCATCCGACTGGCCTGCGCAGATAATTTTCATATCCGTTTGTGGACGCGGGCTCACACGACAGTCTTCCATCTGGAAATGTTCACCTTTAAAGTCTGATTTACCAGTCGCCCAAAGTTCACGCAGAATCTGTACATACTCAGACAGATATTCATAGCGTTTACCAAAATAGTCATTACCTGGCCACATACCCATTTGGGTATATTCAGGTGGTTGCCAGCCGGTCACGACATTCAGACCAAAACGACCATTTGAAATCGAATCAATGGTTGATGCCATGCGCGCGACAATTGCAGGTGGCATTACCAGAGTTGCGGCAGTTGCGAAAATTTTAATTTTACTGGTCACAGCAGCAAGACCTGCCATCAGGGTGAACGTTTCCAGGTTATGTTCCCAGAATTCAGTCTTGCCACCAAAGCCACGCAGCTTGATCATAGAAAGTGCGAAATCGAAACCATAGTGCTCGGCGCGTTGTACGATTTGTTTATTTAACTCAAAAGTCGGCATGTACTGCGGTGCATTTTCAGAGAGTAACCAGCCATTATTTCCGATTGGACAGAAGACACCTATTTTCATTTTCACACCTCATTATTTTTAACACTTATTCAAAATTCTGATTCCACTTCGGGAATTTTATTTACAAGATAAACATTGCAAAGCGTGTGCCAACTATATTTAATTAATATTTATCAAATACTTAATATTTTATTTTTTGAATTTTTAGTAAAATAACTATTTTTACCTATGAGTCAATTTTGCACATACTGTTTCATTCAAGTGCACTCGTAGCAATTTGTGCATTTGCAGTTCATGCATCAATTCGAAGTAAAAACCATGCTGATGCTACAAAAATAATTGATTAGAAAAAATAAAAAACCAGACACGAGGTCTGGCTTTAAAAAAATCTTCAAACTAAGGGGAAATCAGGAATGAAAGGATCAGTTGATTCACCTGATCTGTCTCGGTCACAGTAGATGCATGTGCACCTGTATCAAGCAAACTGAGGTGACTATGCGGCAGGCATTGCTGTAACTGTTGTGATCGCTGATAAGGCACCAGAAAATCATCTTGGTTAGCAAGCAAATGCACAGGAATATCCTTGAGTGCCTGACGATGTTCTGCGTTCAGTTTAAAAGCCTGCACGGCTTGTAGGCGTGCCAGAACATTTTGGATCGGTGGAAAGTCAAGGAGCTGCTTATTTTCTGCTTCGGTTAACTGATCAATATGGGTTGAAATCCACTGCGGCGGATAAAGAAATAAAGCCTGTGCTCTCACATATGCCTCTGCCCCGCTATTGAGCAATAACGAAGTCCGGGCTTCGAAACACTTCTGAGTATGAGCATCCAGCTCTCCCCAAGCATTTAACATGGTCAGACTGAGTAGCTTAAACTTTCTTTCAGCCTGATAGGTCGCTAGTTGCATGCCGATATGTCCGCCCAATGCATGCCCGATGAAATGAAACTCTCGAATGCCATCATTGATCAATAAATCCAGAATCTGGCCGGCCATATGGTCGATCGAATAAGACGTGGGCAATAGTTCAGAATCCGCATGACAACCTTCCTGATCATAGGTCACCACATGAAAATTTTGCTGTAAGGCTTTAATTTGAGGATTCCAGAAGCTGGCATGTCCGCCCAAGCCGGAGGAAAGCACTACATAAGGCGCATGTGCCTGTGCCGCAGAGTGAATAAACAAAGACATAAAACTCTCATATTTGAACTATGAGATGAATGCAGCAAAATATATGCCTGAATAGAACTATTTTTGAACAATTGATAAAATTATAACCAGTAGACATTAAAGCGATAATAAAATTCCTGCACCTCAAAACGCACGTTATAGCCCAGTTCAGTCAATTCTGCCGAAAGACCACGGATCTCTTCTAAAGGCAAATGTTTTGGAAATACTGTCAATACAGCAGTATTGCCTTGTCGGGCATTCTCCTCAATTAATTGAGCCAAACGGGGCTTATACATTTCAATATTCAAGTTGGCTACATTCGATAAAACTTTGGCCTGGTCCGCAGTCATAAAACTCATTGTTTTTACTCTTTTTTGATTTTATTCAATGAAATTAAATGATTTAAATCACATAAAATATTCGTGTTTTGTAAACCAAAAATAAAAATTGGTCATAAAAAAATCCCTCACCAGGAGAGATTTTTTAAGCGATTTAAATTTTATTCTGGTAAAGGAATATATTGCGATGATGTATTTTGCTGCTGTTTACGTTCACCCACCACAACCTCCAGATCCTGTTTTTTACCTTCACGTTCCACTTCAATCCTAATTTTACTACCTGGAGCTTGCAGAGCTACGTAGTTAATCAGATGTGAGGCTGAAGTAATCTGTTCGTCATTGACCATGATGATCTTATCACCGCGCTGAATACCTGCTTGGGCGGAAGGACCATTTGGCAATACTTCTGCCACAGTCACGCCCTGTTCGGATGGTTTCATTACATCATTTCGTTGTGGAGGCAACAAGCTAATACCTAACCAGCCACGCACTACACGGCCATCTTTCAAAATGGCATTCATGATCTGCTGACAGACTTTGGCTGGAATTGCAAAACCAATGCCTAATGAACCGCCAGACTGAGAGAAAATTGCCGTATTCACCCCAATCAGATTCCCTGAGACATCAATCAGGGCACCACCTGAGTTTCCTGGATTAATTGCTGCATCCGTCTGGATAAAGTCTTCATAGGTATTGATACCCAGATCAGAACGACCCGTCGCAGAAATAATCCCCTGCGTCACGGTTTGACCCACACCGAACGGATTACCAATCGCCAGAACGACATCACCGACTTCATTACCACTCAGTTTAAATGGCAATACCGGTAATTTATCCAGCTCAATCTTGATCACTGCCAGGTCAGTATCCGGGTCAGTCCCAATCACTTCTGCTTCAGCACGGCGGCCATCATTTAAGGCGACAATGATCTGGTCAGCCTGTGCAATCACATGATTATTCGTCAGAATATAACCATCTGCACGCACAATTACGCCTGAACCCAGGCTGTTTTCATTTGGCCCCTGAGAGAACTGTTCTGGTAACTGATCACCGAAAAACTCACGGAACACAGGATCATTCAGTAAAGGATTATCCTGTCTCTTTACTTTTTGTGTGGTAAAGATATTCACTACAGCCGGTGCAGCCACTTTCACCGCAGCGCTGTAAGAAACCACCCCACCAGCACGTGAAGTATCCAGTAATGGTTCAACTTTTTCAGCAGGCATTTTGACGCCATCTGGCGCAACAGGTGCTTTTGGCTTTTGCAACTGTTGCCAACCTAGAAAGACGATGATCACTAAGATCAGCAACACCCAAGGTAACCATGTAAAGGTCCGACGCACGTTATTATCCTCTGACAATATTTTTAATTTATTGATGACTAAGCAATTTGTGCTCTATTGTAAAGCTAAACACAAAACTAAACATAAAAAAAGCAAAAGAGATTTGTGCAGCTTTAGTTACAATTCAAAATATGTTTTGATGATGACAATTGAAAGGTTTAGAGAGAAATTTATGGCCAGATTGCAGGACATTATTCAATGGTGCGACCAAACGCTGATTGCACATGAATTCAAGGACTATGCCCCAAATGGTTTACAAATTGAAGGTAAGGCTGAGGTCAATAAAATTCTGTGTGCTGTGACTGCTTCTCAAGGAGCCATTGAAGCCGTAATTGCTCAGGGTGCGGATCTCCTACTGGTACATCATGGCTATTTCTGGAAGGGTGAATCCTACCCGATTACTGGCATGCGTGGTAAACGGATTAAGACACTAATTCAACATGATATTTCACTGGTTGGCTATCACCTGCCTTTAGACAGTCATCCTACTTTGGGAAATAATGCGGCAATTGCCGACCTGCTGGAACTGGAAAATCTGGAACAATTAGATCCAAATGAACGTCGTCCAATAGGCAATATTGGCTATTTAAAACAGGCCATGACACCAGAGCAATTTAAG
Source organism: Acinetobacter sp. UBA3132 (assembly GCF_002364825.1). Classification (NCBI taxonomy): domain Bacteria; kingdom Pseudomonadati; phylum Pseudomonadota; class Gammaproteobacteria; order Moraxellales; family Moraxellaceae; genus Acinetobacter; species Acinetobacter sp. UBA3132. Next base: position 30,994 of record NZ_DEZM01000059.1, read on the forward strand.
GCTTATGTTTCTGAAAAATTGGGCTTTGATGCAATCCATTTACCAGCAGACAAAACTGAAATTCGTAAAGTTGGTTTCTGTACTGGAGGTGCGCAGGATTATATTCAAAGAGCTGCAGCACAGAACTGTGATGCCTATATTTCTGGTGAAGTGTCTGAACGGACCTTCTATGAAGCTCAGGAACTGGATGTGCATTATTATGCCTGTGGTCACCATGCAACCGAGAAATATGGTGTTCAACGCCTTGCAAAAGCTATTTCCCAGCAGTTCAATATTGAGTATA
>NZ_DEZM01000059.1:31339-32312 GCF_002364825.1 Acinetobacter sp. UBA3132
AGTTATTTCGAATTAAACAATCCGATTTAATTTCACCTGACGGTATTTGACAGTGGCTTTATACGTATAATTTCAGGCTTTATTCTGTATTCTTATTTATCTGCAATGCGCATTTCTGCCTGTTTTTCTATTACAATAAAGCCACTTATTGTCAAAACCCAGCAAAATGCAAGGAATTGAAAACATGACAACCATTACTTTACCAGCATTACCTTACGGCTACGAAGATCTTGCTCCACACATCAGCAAAGAAACTTTAGAATACCATCACGACAAACACCACAATACTTACGTGGTTAACCTGAACAACCTGATCGCTGGTACTGAGCTTGAAGGCAAAACTCTAGAAGAAATCATCCTGGCTTCTGCTGGCGATTCATCTAAAGCAGGTATCTTCAATAACGCTGCACAAGTTTGGAACCACACGTTCTACTGGAACTGTATGGCAAAAAATGGCGGTGGTGCTGCAACTGGCCCATTAGCTGCGAAAATTGATGAAGCTTTCGGCTCTTACGAAAAATTCGCTGAAGAATTTGCCAATGCTGCTGCAACTCAATTCGGTTCAGGTTGGGCTTGGTTAGTTGCTGACGAAGTAAACGGTCAGCTTTCTATCATGAAAACTTCAAATGCTGATACGCCAATGGCACACGGTAAAATTGCTGTGTTGACAATTGACGTTTGGGAACACGCTTACTACATCGACTACCGCAATGCTCGTCCTAAATACATCTCTACTTTCCTGGAAAGCCTGGTGAACTGGGACTACGCAAATGCGAAATATGCAGGTCAAGCTGCTGGTGTTGAGAAATAATTCTTTGTTTCCAGTCTAAAAAATCACCCCTCGTGGGTGATTTTTTTATTTTTAAGTTATAAACGCATATTTATAAAGCAAACATTTCATTTCTTTCGATTAATTGGTTGACGACTTTTCTTTTCCTGCCTAAAATGCGCATCAGATTCTCCAATAGCTCAG
>NZ_DEZM01000022.1:0-12886 GCF_002364825.1 Acinetobacter sp. UBA3132
GTCTTCGATGTAAGCTTCTACACGTGCTTGATCAACTTCGATTTTCGCGTCAGCAAGTACTTTACTTACCAACACGCCAAGTTTCACTGATTTTTCAGCTTGTTCTTTGAACAGTTCATCTGGAAGCATGCTTGAATCAAATGCTTTCGCGCCTTGGGCACCAAACTGTTGAGTGAACTGCTGGATCATTTGTTGACGTTGACGGTCAACTTCTTGAGCAAGCATTGCAGCTGGAATTTCAACTTCGTTTGCAGCTACAAGTGCATCAAAAGTTGCGCCTTTCACCTGGTTGCGAAGACCGTTTTTCACTTCACGTTCCATGTTTTTACGAACGTCAGCTTTAAGTTTTTCAACGCCTTCTTCTTCAGTTAAACCGAAAATTTTAAGGAATTCAGCATCAATTTCTGGAAGTTTTTGCTTTTCAACAAGTTTCACAGTGATTTTGAATTGAGCTTGTTTACCCGCAAGGTTTTCAGCTTGGTAGTCTTCTGGGAAAGTTACATCGATAACTTTCTCTTCGCCTTTCTTCATGCCGATGATGCCATCTTCGAAGCCAGGAATCATACGACCAGAACCTAAAACAAGTTTAAAGTCTTCTGCAGAACCGCCTTCAAATTTTTCGCCATCAACTGAACCTTCGAAATCGAAAGTTACTTGCATGTCTTTTTTCGCCATGCCTTTAGTTTCAGCCCAAGCAGCACGTTGTTTTTGAAGATTTTCGATCATCTTTTCAACGTCTTTGTCGTTTACTTCAGCTTCGTTGCGCTCAACTTCAAGGCCTTCAAAATTCACTTCAACTTCTGGGTAAACTTCAACAGTTGCTTCATAAACTAAAGCATCATCTTTCATTTCAGTTTTTTCGATGTTTGGCATACCAACAGCGTTGATTTTCTCTTGTTGGATTGCTTCAAAAACTGTATCGCGAATGATGTCGTTAACAACTTCTTGGTAAATACCAGCGCCGTATTCACGACGAATAACGTTCAAAGGCACTTTACCAGGACGGAAGCCGTTGATCTTCGCAGTTTTAGCAGTGCGTTTTAAACGAGCTTCAAATTGCTCATTAATTCGGCTCGTCGGTACAGAAACATTTAAACGACGGGCAACGCCCGAAACCGCTTCAGAAGTTACTTGCATGGCTTCCTCTATATATTTGGTAATAACAGGTTTATAAAAATGTGCCACATTATATGACAACATTGAACGATATACAAAACATACGCGCGAGTTCCAGTTTTAAAGCCTTTTTGTATGTGAATTGCCATTTTCCAGAGAGTTAGTTAATCCAATAACAATGAAGCAAATGTATATTTTTATTGCTAATGATAAATATTATCATTAGTATTGCTAAAAATTTGATCGAATACTCTATTTATTCCTAATTTTCGGGATTTGGGACATGCATACATTTAATCTTCGCCCATTAGCATTGGCGATTCTTGGGGTTACAGCATCTACAGCATTTGCTGAAACAAATAATACTGAAATACCAGTAACTCAACTCTCAACGATTGTAGTTTCTGCAGCAGGCTATGAACAAAAATTAAAAGATGCGCCTGCCTCTATTACAGTACTTACACAAGAAGATTTTAAGACCAAACGTATCACCTCAGTTGCCGATGCTTTAATTGATGTTGAAGGTGTAGATATTAGCCCTACAGCAGGTAAAACGGGCGGTTTAAATATTAGCATGCGTGGTATGAGTTCAGAATACACTCTAATACTAGTGGATGGTCGACGTCAAAATAGTACTGGTGACATTACTCCAAATGGTTTTGGTGAAACTAATAACAATTTTATCCCCCCTATTTCTGCGATTGAACGCATTGAAGTAATTAAGGGACCAGCATCGACTCTGTATGGCTCTGATGCAATGGGAGGGGTAGTCAATATTATTACCAAAAAAGTTTCTGATGTTTGGACTGGGGCTTTGACCTTAGACAGTACTCTCCATCCCAACTACTCTGATTTCGGTAATCAACGTAATGCTGATATTTACGCATCTGGCCCACTCATTGAAAACTTATTAGGTTTGCAAATTCGTGCCAAACATTGGGAACGAGATGAGTCAAATGTAAATCGTGATGCCGATGATGGTGTATTGGGTTCAGGTAATAGCCCAGCAGAAGGTAAAATCGATACTCTTGGTGCTCGCTTAACATTAACCCCAAACCAAAATCACGATATAAGCTTTGATATTGAAAAACAGCGTCAAACTTATGAAAATCCGTCCTTATCCTCAAGCACCTTCCAACTCGGTACTGTAGGAGCTAACGGAGGCTATGATAATGAACTCAAATTTAATCGGGATAAATACTATGTCGCTCACCAATGGCGTAATACTGTTGGTACCTTAGATAGTAGCTTGTCATTCAATGAAAGTGAAACAGTTGGTCGCTTATTACCGTCTCGAACTCTCCCATTAGTAAATGGAGAACTTAGTGAAGAAAAAGTGGCTCGTATTATTGAAAGTGAAGACCTTATTTTTGACACTAAGTTTACGACTCAACTCATTGAAGGCCATAATTTGACATTGGGTGGTCAATGGTGGGATGCTCGCATCAGTGATGGTTTACGCCAGAACAAAGAAGTTTCTTTTACTCAATTAGGATTATTTGCTGAGGACACTTGGTCTTTAACCAATACTTTAGCTTTAACATTAGGCCTACGTTATGATGACCATGAAACATTTGGGGACTTTTGGACGCCGCGTGCTTATTTAGTTTGGAATACGAATGATAATTGGACTTTTAAAGGTGGCTACAGTGAAGGATATAAAACACCACGTTTAGAACGCTTAACAGATGGCATCTATAACGTAGGTAGCCAAGGTAGAACTCCTTTATTTGGTAATAAAAATCTAAAACCTGAAACAAGTAACAACTTTGAACTTGCGACTTATTTCACCAAGGATAATTTCGATGCCAATATCACTGCATTTTACAGTGAAGTCCAGGATAAAATCCTAACCCCTACCTCCAATCCTGAACGTACTTGTAGAAATGATGAAGGCCCTATCAAAGAAGCATGTGAAGAGTACATGGCAAGCGTCGGAACTCCATGGACTATGGATTATAATCCATCAAATGGCCGCCCTGATTCATGGGGAGTAAATCGCCCAATTAATGCTCAAGAGGCTGAAATTTATGGTGTAGAGACTGGTTTTAACTGGAACTTCGCGCCAGAGTGGAAATGGTCTGCAAATTACACATGGAGTAAAACGCAAATCAATGATTCCAAGTTAGGAAATCCATCCTTTACTGATACTCCTGAACACATCGTTAACACTACCCTTAAATGGCAAGCTGCTGATAATGTACAACTTTGGGCTCGCGGTGAATATCGAAGTGAACGTGATCGCTATCCTGGATCAGATCTATCTAAATTAGAGGGTGATGAAAAACGTATCTATGATCGTTTAGGTGATTTCAATAGCTATAGCTTGTTGCATTTAGGTTCTAATTTTACGGTGACGGACAATTGGGATATTTCTGTTGCACTGTACAATGTGTTTGATAAAGACTTCAACAAATATTCTCGCTTTGATGCGCCTACTGCCACAAACCCAGATGCAGCATTCTTTGCTAATGAATATTCCAACACTCAAGAAGGTCGTCGCTTACAACTAAGCACAACTTTCAAATTCTAATATATTCCTTTTTTAAAAAACCTGCTGCGGCAGGTTTTTTATATTTGGAAAATTCTTATAAAATCCCTACTTCATGTACATAAAAAATCCCCATCAAAGAGACTTTAAACACTTATTTTTCCGATATTTATTAAATTCATTAGTTTAGATATATTTTGTTATACTATTACATTTACATTTCCAAGTTTAGCCCAGCTAAACATTGCCAAAACCAATAACAAAAACAAACATTAAACAAATAAGAATAATTATTATTCGCACATCATAAATTACACGATTCAAGTATTCCATGTCATTCATCAAGTCACGTAAGAAAATCGTTTCTTCTGCGATCGCTTCTTCCCTCTCCATAATCGCAGTGAACGCTGTTGCTGAAGAAGAAGTTGTTCAACTTGAAACTATTCATCAAGAAATTGCTGCTGAAAAACAACAAAGCTTAAAAGTAGATAATTCTGCCAATAAAAAATTTGTTGCACCTTTATTAGATACCCCGAAATCAGTATCTGTGATTTCTAAACAAATGATTGAGGATACTCAAGTTACTACTCTTGCTGACGCTTTACGTACTGTACCGGGTATTACCCTTGGTGCCGGTGAAGGTGGCAACCCGAATGGTGATCGTCCATTTATCCGTGGTTATAACTCTGAAAGCTCAATGTATGTAGATGGAGTTCGTAGTGCAACTTCGCAAAACCGTGAAATGTTTGCTGTAGAACAGGTTGAAGTCACCAAAGGTTCGGCTTCTGCTATGGGTGGTGCAGGGACCACTGGTGGTAGCATTAACATGATTTCTAAAGTTGCCAAAGCAGGGGATTCTTTAGAAGGTTCTGTTGCTGGAGGCACGGACAGCTACGCACGTATTACCTTAGATGGTAATAAAGATTTTGGTAATGGTGTTGCAGCACGTGTAGCTGTCATGGGGCATCAAAACGAAAAAGCAGGTCAGAAAGACGGTGCTGAATATAAACGTGCCGGTATTGCACCAAGTATTAGTTTTGGTCTAGATACCCCTACTCGTGGGACTTTAAGCTATTACTACTTAAAATCTGATGATACCCCAGATTCTGGTGTGCCTTACTGGAATTCAGCAACTCAAACAGCTGTAGGCAAACCACTCAATGCTAAACAAGGTATTTACTATGGTTGGCTGGATCGTGACTTCCAGAAACAGGAAAACCAGATTGGTACTTTAAAGTTAGAGCACGATTTAACAGATGATCTAACCATTAGTAACACGGTTGTTTATGGTCAATCTAAAAATGATTATGTCTGGACTCAGCCAGATGATTCCAAATTAAATATTGCCAATGGACAAGTGGTTCGTCGTGCAAATACCCGTATTACTGACACAGATACATTTAGTGATCAGCTTTCATTAACCGGTAAATTTAATACCGGTACACTAAAACATAATTTTAATGTAGGCACCGAATATTCTAAGCAAGAATCTGACAAAGGAAATTATTTACTTACAGATTTAGGGCAGGCGGCAAGCTCTACTCTTCCAGCTAACCTTAGTGGAAGCAAAGCATGTAATACATTTACCAATGCTACCTCAAATTATTGGTGTACAAGTGCTGATAACCCGAACTCAAATGATCCCTGGTTAGGTTCAACTTCTGCAAATCGTGCAATTTCTACTACAACCACTAAAAATACATCGGTGTATTTCTTAGATAACATCGAGATTAACCCTCAATGGCTGTTAGATCTTGGGGTGCGTTGGGATAAATTTGATACTGAGCAGGTCTACAACAAAGAGTCAGGCTCTGGCAGTAGTTTAATTCCAGCTGGAACAAAATTTGGTACTAATGATGATTTCTTTAATTACCAGGCAGGTCTAACATTTAAGCCAACTGAGAATGGCAGTATTTATGCAAGCTATGCAACTTCTGCCAACCCAGTGGGTGTAGACGCTGCTGATGGTTCAGAAGGACTTTCTGTACCTGGACGTAATACCACTGAAGCACAAGCTCAGGCCATGAACAACCTTAAACCTGAGGAAGTTCGCACCATGGAACTGGGCACGAAGTGGGATTTATTTAATAATAAATTAAATCTAACGGCTGCTATTTTCCGTACTGAAAAAACCAACACTCGCGCTACTGATACCGACGGTTTTACCCGTAATATTGGTGAAACACGTGTGGACGGTTTTGAACTTGGAGCGAACGGCAATATCACTGACAAATGGGCTGTATCTGCTGGTTATACTTATCTAGACAGTGAAATTGTCGATGATGGTGCAGGTACCAATGATGGTAACCAGGTTCAGAATGTTGCGAAAAATTCTGCGACACTTTGGACGACTTATGACCTAACTCCTGCTTTTACAGTTGGTGCGGGTGCAGTTGCCATGGATAAAGTCTACGGTAATGCCGACAACACCAGATACGTTCCAGGTTATGTTCGCTACGATGCAATGGCGCGTTATAACGTGAATCAAAATGTTGACCTGCAGTTGAATGTAAACAATCTGACTGATCAACGTTATTTCACTAAAGCTTATGCATCTCACTATGCAACTGAAGCAGAAGGCCGTAACGCAGTTCTTTCTCTGAACTTTAAATACTAAGTTTTAGCTTCGTCCCTCATCAAAAAATAGCCTCATTTGTGAGGCTATTTTTATTTTCTGAAAGATATAAAACTTTAAATCTAGATTTAGTTCTATTTACGCACCTTTTGATAAAAAGCTTTAAATAGAAAATAATTACATTTTTTAATCTTAGGTAAAAAACTGAAAAATAAGTTTATTTTGAATTTTTTCTTAATAGAAATCCTAGATTAAAGTTTGAATATTAAACAGTAATTTCATCCATAAATTCATAAGAATGACTTAATTGAATATTGTTAATGATAATTATTATTAATACAATTCGCAAAATTGTTAAAAGCCATAACAATAACTCCATAATTGCTGCTATTTGATGAACTCGAGCATATCAAGGTGGTAAGGGAAATATTATTTAATTCAGGAATTCTGCAATATGGCGCATATCAAAAGCCGGAAAAATCATTATAAGACTTCATTGGTCGCACTTGCTGCAACTCTGCCTCTCATCGCTCATGCGGATAACACCACCAATGAAGGCGTTATTCAGCTTCCAGAAATTGCGGTTAAAAACAAAACTGTAAGTGAATATAAAGTAGATCAATTAAGCTCCGTTAAATCTAGCCAAGCTTTGGTAGATACGCCGCAAACTGTTTCGATTATCAACAAAAATTTATTAAAAGAACAAGGTGCGACTACCTTGGTTGAAGCTCTGCGTAATACACCAGGAATTACCTTGCAACTGGGTGAAAATGGCAATACCAGTGCTGGCGATGCTTTCCAGATGCGCGGCTTTTCAACTCAAAGCTCGACCTATCTGGATGGTATTCGTGATCTGGGCGCTGTGAATCGTGATGTATTTAATCTGGAGCAGGTGGAAGTTGTAAAAGGCCCGGCAGGTGCAGAGGGTGGACGTGGTACAGCATCCGGTTATGTGAATCTGGTCAGCAAGCTGCCTCATCTGGAAAACAGCCGTGAAGTGTCTGCAACCTATAACACGGCAGAACATACACGCCTTGCTACCGACATTAATCAGGCCATTAATGACAGCGTCGCCATTCGCCTGAATGCAATGGGACAACATGGCGGTGTGAAAGGACGCGATTATATCGAAAATAAAGGCTGGGCTATTGCTCCTTCCATCGCCTTTGGTCTGGATAGCGATACTCGTTTATATCTTTACTCACAACACATTCGTCAGCGTAATATCCCGGATGGCGGTATTCCGACTATTGGCATGAAAGGTTTCTGGAATGCAGACCCGCTGATTGCCAATGCAGCTAAAGTAGACCGTGAAAATTATTATGGTCACGCAGATGACCATGAAGATATTAATGCTGATATGTTTACAGCCAAAATCGAAAGTGACTGGGCTGAAAATCTGAAATTCACCAATATTACCCGCCTGGGCAATACCCAGATGCAGCGCACATTGACAGGGATTAATACGATTTCAAGAAACGACTCTACTAATCCTCAAGACTGGACAGTCAGCCGTTCGCGACAAGGGGTAGATCAGGAAAATAAAATTCTAGCTAATCAGAGTACGATCAACTGGAATGTCAAAACTGGTTCAGTAGAACATGATATGGTCGCTGGCGTAGAGCTATTAAAAGAGCGGCAATATTCTAGAACGCTGGCTACACAAATGCCAGGGCAGCCTACTAACAGTACACCACCCGCGAATCTATACCATCCTGACCGTCACCAGAATCTGCCTGATCCTGTGTATACGGGCGCTTATTCAAATGGTGAAACCCAGACGGCGGCTGCTTATCTTTTTGATACGCTCAAGTTTGGTGAACGTTTTCAACTCAATGGTGGCGTCCGTGTCGATTATTACGATACCAATTACGATGCACTAGGTTACTCAACCGATAGTACGACACTAGCAGTAACTGAAACCAAAACAGATTTAAAAGCCCATGACACTTTATTCAGCTGGAAGCTCGGTGGTTTATATAAGCCAACTGCCTACAGCAGTGTCTATGCATCTTATGCCAAATCCCTGACACCGCCGGGTAGCAGTAACTTTAGCCTTTCAACCACAGGAATAAACAGCTCAGCCGCAGACCCTCAAGAAACTCATCATTATGAAATTGGCACCAAATGGGATCTACTAGAGGGTGATCTGGCTTTAAATGCTGCTGCATACTACACCGAAAATGAAAACCAGTTTACCCAAGATCCGATTACCCGCGAGTCTGTTCAGGAAGGTAAAACTACAGTTAGAGGAATCGAATTGGGTGCTGTCGGTAAAATTACCGATGCCTGGAATATTTCAGCAGGTGTAGCCCATATGAAAACCGAGCAAAAAGACCAGTTCAGTGTCAACTCCAACACGGGTGTAGTGACCCAGACCAATAGTGTACGCTGGTCACCTGAATGGACCGCTTCACTGTGGACGACCTATAACATTGCCGGTTTAAAACTGGGCTTGGGGGCACGTTATGTGGATGAGCAAAAACGTGTGATTACCGATAGTACTGCTGCAGCGAATATGCCAAGTATTCCAAGCTATGTGGTGTTTGATGCTATGGCCGGTTATACCTTTAATGACCAGACTTCCTTAAACCTGAATGTTTATAATCTGGCAGATAAAGAGTACATCAGCACGCTGAATAATGGAGGTGGTCGTGTGATCTTGGGTCAACCACGTTCAGCAGCTTTAACCTTGAACTATAAATTTTAATTTAGCTTTTATCTCTATCTATCAATATCGTGTATTCTCTTGAATGCACGATATTTTCAATTGCAGGAATGCTTTTAAAATGATGTTACATATCCCGGCAGTATTAAGCAAAGCACAAGTTGCCGAACTGAGACAGCAATTAGATCGTTCAGAACACTGGATGAATGGGCAACTCAGTGCCGGGAGTCAGGCACAGAAAATCAAAAAGAACCTACAACTGGATTCTTCTTCTGTCCTGTATCAGCAGATTAGCCCGATTATTTTACAGGCACTTAAAAGTCATCATTTAATTACCTCTGCTGCCCTGCCGAAACATATCCTGCCGCCCCTGTTTAACTGCTATCAGGATTCAGGTACTTATGGTAATCATGTCGATAATGCCATTCATTACTCTCCTCTACTCGGACAGGCCATTCGTACCGATGTGTCACTGACTTTATTTTTATCTGAAATCGATGAATATGAAGGTGGCGAGCTGGTCGTTGAAGACCAATATGGTTGCCATGAAGTGAAACTGGACGCTGGTGATGTGATTGTCTATCCATCGACCAGTCTGCATCGGGTTGAACCGGTGACTCAAGGCAAACGTATAGCAGCTGTCACTTGGATTCAGAGTATGGTTCGGGAAGATGCCAAACGCAGCATGCTATTTGATCTGGATATGACCATTATCAAACTGCGTCAGCAAATTGGCGATACGGAAGAAGTCCTGCAGCTGACCCATCATTACCACAACCTGATTCGTCAATGGGGTGACTTGTAATGTCGCAGGATCCAATCGCACCACTGACCCAGATTCCCGCCTACTTACAAACCATTGCCGATTATGAAATGGAGGCAAAAAAACATCTGTCCAGTATGGTCTGGGATTATCTGCAAGGTGGTTCTATGGATGAAGTCAGTGTCCGGGATAATTTACAGCAGTTTCAGGATATTCAGTTATTACCTCGAATGTTGAAAGACCTGAGTCAAGGCAGTACTGAAATTGAAATTTTTGGACAGAAATTTCCGCATCCGATTTTCCTGGCACCGATTGGACACCAGCAACAATTTCATCTTGAGGCTGAAGCAGCTTCAGCGCTTGCTGCAGAAGTCATGGGCAGCAATATCATTCTCAGTACTTTTACTAATACCGATATGCGGACACTCAAGCAGGATAATCCTCGCAAATGGTTCCAGCTTTACTGGCAAGGTGATCGGGAAAAATCTTTGGCTTTGGTGAAAATGGCTGAAGCACATCATTACACGGCGCTGGTGATTACCGTGGATTCACCACATACCGGCATCCGTGATCGTGAACGTCGCGCTTTTTTCCATTTACCGAAAGACATGCAGCACCCGCATACACCAGCACATATTCCCCTGCCAGAATTAAAAGAAGGTGATCATCCGGTCTTTCATGGGCTGATGAAAATTGCTCCGACCTGGGAAGATATTGCCTGGATGGTAAAGCAGACCTATTTACCGGTCATTCTAAAAGGCATCGTGCATCCTCAGGATGCCCAGCTGGCGATTCAGCATGGGGTAAAAGGCCTGATCATTTCCAATCATGGCGGCCGGGTACTAGATACCTGTATTTCTCCACTGATTGCCCTACAACTGATTAAAAAGGTGGTGCCAGCAGATTTTCCTCTGCTTTATGATGGCGGTATTCGCCGTGGATCTGATGTATTCAAGGCGATTGCCTTAGGTGCTTCTGCGGTGCTGATTGGCCGTCCTTATATTTATGGACTGGCGACTGCCGGAGCTTTAGGCGTAGCACATGTGATTAAAATCCTCAAAGAAGAATTTGAAATCACCATGGCGCTAATGGGAACAGCCACAGTAGCTGAAATTCAGCCGGGCTGTGTGTTGAATAGAATTGAATGATGATATTTATTTGAAAATAAAGATGAAGTTTCAAGAAGTCGGAAGTGCTATGTTCTACTTCTTGAACTATTATTTAAGACAATCCTAAATATTTTATATCTCGATAATTATTATCAATTAAAACTAAACTAGACCTATATTTTATCAATTTATAACAAAAACATAGAGTTAATCCTCCACCCTCTAACCCTTTCATCTATTTTTAAAATTGATTAAATTTTATTCATCGCCAATATCAATTCAGAAAGGATAACAACGATAACAATAATAATTATTATTTGCGAATCCAAACTTAAAAATAAAAAAGAACTATGATGAGCCAGATAAAATCTCGTAAAAAAATCGTTTCTTCAGCAATCGTTTCTTCCCTTTCTCTTGCATCCGCACATGCAATTGCCCAAGAAAACGTGGTGCAGCTTGAAACCATCCGTCAGGAAGTGCAAGTGGAATCTGTGCCAGGTTTAAAAATCGATCAATCGGCAAATAGCAAATTTGTTGCCCCTCTCCTGGATACCCCGAAATCTGTGGTTGTGATCCCTCAGCAACTGATTGAAGATACGCAGGTTACGACCTTGGCAGATGCTTTGCGTACTGTGCCGGGGATTACCCTAGGCGCGGGAGAAGGTGGTAATCCAAATGGGGATCGACCTTTTATTCGGGGTTATAACTCGGAAAGTTCGATGTATGTGGATGGTGTACGGAATTCGACTTCACAAAACCGGGAAATGTTTGCCGTTGAGCAGGTCGAAGTCACCAAAGGTTCTGTCTCTGCCATGGGCGGCGCTGGTACTACTGGCGGCAGTATTAACCTGATTTCAAAAGTGGCGAAACAGGGAGATGCGCTGGAAGGCTCCATTGCAGGTGGCACAGACATGTATGCACGTATCACTTTAGACGCTAACAAGGACTTTGATAATGGTATGGCGGCTCGTATAGCTGTCATGGGCCATCAGAATGAAAAAGCAGGACAGCATGACGGTACAGAATACCAACGTGCGGGTATTGCACCCAGCTTCAGTTTTGATCTGGACAATGCAACACGTGGCACTTTGAGTTATTACTATCTAAAAACAGATGATATTCCAGACTCAGGCATTCCTTATAATAATCCGTTTGAGGCACCTACTGGAAATAACCCTGATAACCGGCCATTAAATGGCAATGGTAAACCGATCAACGTTAAACAAGGTCAGTATTATGGCTGGAAAGATCGTGATTTCCAGAAACAGGAAAACCAGATTGGCACCCTCAAGCTGGAACATGATCTAAATGACAATTTAACCCTCAGCAATACGGCGGTATTTAACCGTTCTAAAAATGACTACCTCTGGACCAATCCTGATGATTCACGCGGAAACTTCATTTTAAATGGTAATGTCTGGGCTCGGGCCAATTCACGTATCGCAGATACCGATACCTTTACTGATTTGCTGGCTTTAACCGGTAAATTCAACACCGGTATCATCCAGCATAGCTTTAATCTGGGTGCAGAATATTCGGATCAGGATACTGAGCGTACCCAATATATTATTAACGGTCTGAATGCGACTGGCAGTTCCTATGCAGCCTGTGGTACTCCTGCCAATGTGGCCTTAGGCTGGTGTACCTCTGTAGACAATCCAAATCGGAGTACCTGGACGGGAACGATTAGTACGGATGGTGCAGACAGTTATCATATTGAGACCAAATCCAAATCGATCTACTTCCTGGACAGCATCGAACTGCATCCGCAATGGATTGTGGATCTGGGTGTGCGCTGGGATGACTATAAGACCCAGCAAATCTTGACCTATGGACGATTCAATAATGCGGTGACAGGCGCTAACAATACGCCAATTACAGCCGTTCCAGGTGATCAGCTCACCCTTGAAAATGAAGATGACTTTATTAACTATCAGGCCGGTCTGGTCTTTAAGCCAAGAGAAAATGGCAGTATTTATATCAGCTATGCCACTTCCTCAAATCCGGTTGGCATCGATGGCGGTGATGGTTCCGAAAGTATTACTGTAGCTATTGAAAATTTAAAACCGGAAAAAGTCCGTACCATGGAACTGGGGACTAAATGGGACATTCTGGAAGACAAACTCAATTTGACCGCCGCCATTTTCCGTACTGAAAAAACCAA
>NZ_DEZM01000022.1:13144-13502 GCF_002364825.1 Acinetobacter sp. UBA3132
CCGTACTGAAAAAACCAATACCCGTTCAACCGATGCTGATGGTACTACCCGTAATATTGGAGAGACTCGTGTTGATGGAATTGAGCTAGGTATCAATGGAAATGTCACTGACAAGTGGGCAATTTCTGCAGGCTACACTTATCTGGACAGTGAAATTGTTGACGATGGTACTGCTACTAATGATGGTAATCAGGTGCAGAACGTACCGGAAAACAGTGCAACCTTGTGGACAACCTATCAGGTTATGCCTCAGCTGACACTGGGTGCCGGTGCGGTGGCAATGGACAAAGTATATGGCAATGCTACCAATACCAAATTCGTGCCAGGTTATGTCCGTTACGATGCCATGGCGCGTTAT
>NZ_DEZM01000022.1:13676-14322 GCF_002364825.1 Acinetobacter sp. UBA3132
TACGATGCCATGGCGCGTTATCAGGTCAATTCAAATGTAGATCTACAGCTAAATGTGAATAACCTGTCCGACACACGTTATTTTACCAAAGCCTATTCTTCCCACTATGCAACTGAAGCCGAAGGTCTCAGTGCTGTATTAGGCCTACATTTTAAATACTGAGCTAGCCAATTATCATCAGATTCAGGGATAGTCTGAATTCATCAGGCTATTCCTTATTTTTTCACCAGAATAATCTCATATATAGATTGTTCAAAACTTCTCAACAAAATTATCATATAAAGAAATATTTTAGCCATATTGCTTAATCACAGAAAAATCCAACAAAATTAAAATAGATCAAAGAAATATTTTCCCAATTAACGACTTTATAAGAAAATCTTTTTTAAGATACGACTAAAATCCATAGAAAAAGCAAAAACTTTTCACGTTTTCTGGTCTAAAATTAATCTTATAGGTTCACCATGCAGGTGTCTGGTCGATCCTGATGATCAAGACTTTAAAAAATACAGGATTGATCTTATTTACCCACACCTGCCTGTAAACGAATATATAGACAAAATCTATACTGTAGACCGAGCAACTGCTGCACCAAGCGAGTCTGCCAGGCTACCTAAGGAGCTCTCTCATGATGTTGGCTGATCCA